>CALLLZ010000389.1 GCA_938008005.1 uncultured Marinicella sp.
GTCTTATGGGCGATTGATGTTTTGATTCGCTCAATTTCATCGTGGGTGTAGAGATCGGCTTTGTTCAGCACAATGATGATTGGCTTGTTGGGTTGAGCGATGATCTCTAACTGCTGTTTTTGTGATTCACTGATATCACCATCTAATACGAACAGAATGACATCGGCTTGTTTGGCGGTTTGTTGAGCCATTAATTCACGTTCCTCGCCATCAAATTCATCGGTACCTGGGGTGTCGATCAACACCACTGATTGTTGCTCATAACTGGGCCAATCGAGGTGATTGGTGTGCTTGGTTTCGCCATGTAAGGGACTGACTGTAAAATACTGCTGACCGCTGATGGCATTTAATAACGAGGATTTGCCGGTACTGACTTTGCCAAATGTAACGATATGAATTTGTTGGTTTTCAAGTTTATCAATCAGCCTCTGTATGTTTTGGTATTCGGCTTGCAGCTGGTTTCTGACGGTGGTAGGGATTTTTGGATCGTTCAATAAATGACGTAAACTGTTGAGCGCCTTTTCATTGACTGTTTCACTGATGGCTTTATCTGACGTTGGTATCGCGTAGGTAGTTGTTTCCGGCACCGGTGTATCAGCAAAGTCACATTCAGCATTTTTATGATGGTTGTTCTTACCCTCACTGTTTGTGACTTGGTTTTTAGTTAGGTTTTCAGCGCTATCGTTTTTTTTGTTGGCTGAGCTTGAGCGCCATTTTCGCCAAGTCTTTAGCCAATTCTTTGGATGATCCAAGTAAGTTTTCCTCAAATGTTTGTTTGGTGAGTTCGGTATTGAGTTGGCCTTCGGTGCTGACGCTGGTCAGCACGGCTTTACCTAATGAGTTGAATATCATTCCATAGGCTACAGCGTGCATGATGCCACCGGCTGCTGTGCCAATACCCGGAAAGGCTTTCAGTGCATTGCCAGCCACCGCTAATACCAAGGAGGTGGATGTGCGTAATTTACCGCCAGCTGATTTCAGCACTGTGTCCACTTGTAGCTGATTGACAGGTACTTTATACAGTTGACACAACTCCCTGACTAATTGGGTGCCGATGGTGCCTTGAATGACCAAGTCGGAGCCTGGTGCGACAGAGGCCAATGCGCCCACAATCGCTCGTTTGGTATGACGATCGATGGTTTGTTCTGCGACTTCTGCATTGTATTCACGACTGGCGGTATTGAGTTTTTGTTCAGCCAACATCAGAATGCCAGCATCTCTGAAACGATGTAATGCTTCTGGGTTATCACTGACCACAGTTTCAATGGCATCCAACAAAGGTTTGATGTCAGCAGGTACTGGTTCAGTGGTTCGTGATTGGCTGCCATCAGCTTTTTTAATGATCACTTCTTTAAAACCGCCGGTGTTGATCATTACCACTGGGTATTGTTGTTTGATTTTGGCAGTAATGGCTTCGGTGATTTGTTCAATTTGTTGGTTGTTGTAAATGTCTACCTTGTTCAAAGCCAATACCATCGGTTTATGCCATTGATTCAGTTTGTTGAACAGCTTCATTTCACTGCGAGCCAGGTCCGCATTCAATAAAAACACCACCACATGGGCACGCTGGCTTTCTTCCAATGCCAATTGGGTTAATTCAACCTGGTCTATCGCGTCAAAACCCGGTAAATCGGTGATTTCCAATTGACCATAAGAGTGGTGATGGGCTGCCACGGTGGTGCCTTTGACTACATCGGTTTCAACTTCAGCTTTGGGTATCATAGCTTGAATCAATGAGGATTTGCCCGTTGAGGCACTGCCGAATAAGCTGATGTGAAATTTGCCGGAGCTTCGGCGTTCTCTTAACACCTGCATTTCGGCGTCTGCGGCATGAGTATCAACACCCCGCTGTTGCTCTTTATCAATGGCATGTTCTAATGAGTGTTCATCAATGACTTTGACTTGTGGTTCGGCTTTAAGTCTGGGGCGAGTGAGTTTCAGAAACAGCCAAACTGGAATGGTGGCCACCAGTAAAATAACCACAGCATAGATAATAGATACCCAAAGTGGTGCATCCTGTAAATATTGCCAAATGGCCAATAGTTTTTCAGCCAAGATTAATACCATCACCAATGCAAACAGGCCCACGACTGTGAATATCACCATCAACAATGTTTTGCTGTTTAACTTCATTGAATCATTATAGCTAATTAATTTTCTATGCGCTTGGGTGACAAGTCATCAATTGACAAGTTAGGAATTCCTTAAGGAGACCATGATCTATTCAAAATTTCCTGGCTGCCCTAGAGGCCCTACTTTTGGTTCAGCGGTTAGTCCAAAATTTTTCTCGCTTTTCAACCGGTAAACCATTCCGTTTGATGCGCTCTTTGAGTTTTTGATGGTCATTGCTGTGTTCTTGGCTGTTTTGTTCAATTCGCATTAAGTAATGATGAATTTGTAGGGGATCAAACTGTTGTTGTGTGAGCAGCTGATCAGCTGATTGATCGGCCTGTTGTTCTATCTGGCGATAAAATTTTTTTATTCGTGATTTGGTAAAGAATTTGGGCGGATTTTTAACCAGTTGTTGGGCTTGCTGATGGTGCTTAAGGGTTAAGTGGGCATGCTCATGCGCCAGAATATGTGCGAATTGATGATCGTTATTGATATTTTTTAGCAATCCATCGGTCAAAACCACGGTGCCATGTGCCAAAGAATAGGCATTGGCGAAAGTGGCTTTAATAACCAAGCACTCTACAAACTGATCAAGCTGGAGTGTTTCAATCATTTCATTGCATTTGTTGAGCCATTTGGGTTGTTGACTTAATCCGTGGTCATCAATCAATTTTTTCTGCTGCTTTTGGGCATTTGCTATCAAGATAGAGTTGTTTTCGTATGTTTGTTTGGCATGCAGGCTGCTACAGCCCAGTAGCAAAAGTATGGCTAAAGTTAAATAAATTTGTAAATGACGATTATTTTTGATATTTATTACTCGCATTACTCCTCAGCAATGATAATATAAACGGCTCAATACGGCCATTTGATTTATCAACATGGCTGATTATAATAACTTAATTTCGACAGAGGACTACTGATGGCTACCATTTCAATAGATATTGATGATCAAGTCAAAGCACATTTTAATAAATTCATCCAAGAACATGGCACCAACATAGATTCGAACGATGTCAAAGAAGCATTGGAAAAAGTGGCAGAAGTCAGAAACAATGTAACTGATGGTTATGTTCTTGACCAAGTGGGCCGCTTACAAATGATGCTCAGTATGGTGGAAGATAAAACATGGGTGATCGAAGACAGCAACAAAGAAAAAATCAACGCCACAATTAAGTATTTCATAGATGACAATGATGTGATTCCAGACCACATTCCAGGTATAGGTTATGTGGATGATTGCATCGTTATTGATGGTACTGTGGATGCGGTTTTTGATGAAATGACGGAATACAAGGATTTCTGTCGTGCCAGATTGGTTTACGCTAAGAATGGCCCATTCAGTTTGGATGATTGGGCAGAAATCAAGGATCAAGAGGCAGTCAGTCGTTCCAGAAACCGTCGTTTCAGAAAATCGAAACGTAACAGAGGTTGGTGATAACTTGCTTTTGAAACAGAAGTTTCTGAATAAAACACCTCTGGTTTAATGGGGTGTTTTTTTTTACCCACAGTTTCTTAGAGATTAAAGATTCTGCAGGCAGCAATTGAAATTTCAAAGTTACAACCCATTTAGAGGAAGCTCTGATAAATATAATCAATCAAACATGAAAGAATCTATGCATAACTACCGCGGCACCACCATTGTCAGTTACCGCGATGACAAACAAGTGGTGATAGGCGGTGATGGTCAGGTTACTTTAGGTAACACAGTAATGAAATCAAATGCGCGAAAAGTTCGCAGGCTGTATCGTGATCAAGTGTTGGCTGGATTTGCCGGTGCGACAGCCGATGCCTTCACTTTATTTGAGGTGTTTGAGGCTAAGTTAGAAAAACATTCCGGCCATTTGGTGCGTTCAGCAGTGGAAATGGCCAAAGAATGGCGAACGGATCGACGTTTGGGTCGGTTAGAAGCGTTGTTGGCTGTGGCTGATCAGACCACCTCATTGATTATTTCAGGCAATGGCGATGTGATTGAGCCAGAACATGGCTTGATAGCTATTGGTTCAGGTGGGCCTTTTGCTCAAGCAGCTGCCCTGGCTATGATCAAAAATACGGATTTACCGGCTGAAAAATTAGTCAAAGAGGCGCTTAACATAGCGGCAGATATTTGTATTTATACCAACCGCAACCAAACCATTGAAACCTTAAGTTTATAAAGGAACTATTTATGTCAAACATGACTCCCAGAGAAATTGTCCAAGAGTTGGATAAACACATCATTGGCCAGCACAATGCCAAAAGATCGGTGGCCATTGCTTTAAGAAATCGTTGGCGTCGCATGCAATTGGATGATGCTATGGCCAAAGAAATCACCCCAAAAAATATATTAATGATCGGGCCTACAGGTGTAGGAAAAACCGAAATTGCCCGTCGACTAGCGATTTTAGCTGATGCACCGTTTATAAAAGTTGAGGCCACTAAATTTACTGAGGTGGGTTATGTGGGTAAAGATGTTGAGTCTATCATTCGAGATTTGGTTGAATCATCCATGAAGCGAACCCGAGAAGCTGCCATGAAATTGGTGACAAAAAAAGCCGAAGATGCTGCTGAGCAAAGGGTTTTGGATTATTTGTTGCCGAAAAGAGAGTCGCCCATACCTGATGAAACAGTGGATGATTCAAAAACGCGGGCTAAGTTTTTGACCCGCCTGCGTGAGGGCAAGTTGGATGACAAGGAAATTGAAATCAAGGTCAACATGAATATGGGTGTTGATATCATGGGTCCTCCAGGTATGGAAGAAATGACAGATCAGTTACAAGGTATGTTCGAAAACTTAGGAAAGAAAAAACAACAAACAAAGAAGCATACCATCAAATCTGCACTGCCGATTTTGGCAGAACAAGAAGCTCAAAAATTGGTTAACGAAGAAGAAATTCGTCACCAAGCGGTCACTCAAGCGGAACAAAATGGAATTGTGTTTATAGATGAAATAGACAAAGTGGCTAAAAGCGGTGGTATGGGTGGATCAGGTCAGGTTTCTCGCGAAGGCGTACAGCGTGACTTATTGCCGATGATCGAAGGTTCGGTAGTTAACACCAAATATGGGCCGATCAAAACTGACTATATACTGTTTATAGCATCTGGTGCATTTCATTTGAGTAAACCATCAGATTTGATTCCTGAGTTACAAGGTCGATTACCAATACGTGTAGAGCTTAGGGCTTTGACCAGCGATGATTTTGAGCGAATCTTGACTGAGCCAGAGCATTCTTTAACAGAACAGTATCGGGCACTGATTGGAACCGAAGATGTGGCGTTAACATTCACTGAAGAAGGCATCAAGCGGATCGCTGAAATTTCATGGTCAGTGAATGAAAAGACAGAAAACATTGGCGCTCGAAGGTTGCATACGGTGTTGGAAAAAATTCTTGATGAAGTGGCATTTGATGCGTCTGATAAATCAGGCCAGGAATATGTGATTGATGCCGAACATGTGAATAAGTCAGTGGGAGAGTTGTCGGAAGATGAAGATCTGAGCCGATACATTTTGTAGAGTGTGGTTGAGAATTAGTCCCATACAAGGGATAATGCACGGTTTTATATTATATTAAGTAGAGGAGCATCATGAGTAGATACATAAAAGTTATATCGTTATTGTTAATAGCGATGTTTGGTTTGGCTGCCTGTGGCGGTGATGATGGTGGCGTTAGTTCGGCAGCCAATGAAATTGCTAAGTTGGATACCAACACCCCTGATGGTGCGTTTATGGCATCAATAGCGGCCATGAAGTCAAATGACTTGGCATCATTGATAAAAAGTTCATTGAGTGACAGCCAGTACAATGAATTGGTTACTGAGTTTGAAAATAACAAAGGCACCACTTTTTCTGAAGCCGACAAAGCACAATTTGCTCAAGCCATGGGCATGTTAACTGCAGATGGTGCAGAGGATACTTTGTTTGCAATGGCAGAACCACAATTAGAGCAAGCCAAGGCCATGTTGCCTATGATGTTAATGATGGGTAAAGACCAAGTTTTACAGGGTATCAAGAGTAACCCAATGTTGCCAGAAGACCAACGTGACTCGGCTGCAAAAGTTGTTGGAGCGGCGATGGATTGGATGGGTGAGAATGATGTATTGAGCGAAGATAAAACCAAGGCAGCCATAGCTGCTGTGGTGGGTACAGCCAAAGCTTTGAATATGACTTCTTTGGATGAAGTACAGAACATGAGTTTCGACCAAGCAGTGGAAAAAGGTTCAATTGCATTTGGTGGTGTTAAAAATGTCTTAGGTGCTTATGGCATCTCAATGGATGATATGTTGAACTCTGTTGAAGTAGGTAATGTGAACGTACAAGGTGAGAAAGCCACCATGGATGTCAGTTTTGATGTGTTTGGCGAGGAAGTTAAACAAGTTATGACGATGATTCAGAAAGACGGTGCTTGGGTCAGTGAAAAATAAAATCACAGGCACAATAAACCTTAAAAAGGGTCGTTCTTCGACCCTTTTTTTGTTTTAACATTTGGCAGTAAAATTGAGATAAAATCACCTGTATGTCATTACTGAGTAAATTACTATACCTGCGGGTTAAGGTTGAATACAGTCCGACCAAGCTGAAGACTTTGGGGATTGACCCTGACATGCCTTTTGTTTATGTGTTGTCCAGCGAGTCGACAGTTTCAAGAAGTATTTTATGGGAAGAAATCAAGCGCGGCCATTTACCCAAACCATTTAAACTTGAGGCTCAATTCAATTTAAATAAAAGTATTCTGGCATCTGAAAAAACCATCGGTTTTTGGAATCAAAAAATTGAATACAAAGAGTTTGAAAATCAATTGTCCGATGTCATCAAAAAAATTCAAGCTGACCCTAATAAACAATTACAATTAATTCCTATAGCGGTATTTATGGGTCGGGCACCAGACCGAGACCATGGTTTATTTAAAGTTATTTTTTCTGAAAAATGGGGCATAACTGGTCGATTCAGAAAATTCATTTCATTTTTGATTCATGGTAAACACACTTTAGTCAGGCTCAGTCAACCCATTGTTGTGAACCAAGCATTGGACACACAAGATGGGCCAGAGAAAATGGCGCACAAGCTTTCTAGGGTGCTGCGTTTACACAACAATCGGGTTAAAACCTCGGTTGTGGGGCGAGATTTATCTCACCGCAGAACCATCGCTAAAAACATCATCAAAAGACCTGTTGTTCAACAAGAAATATCCAGTTATTCAGAGCGTCGTAAGATACCCATTGAGAAGGCGGAAAAGGAAGCGCAACAAATCATCAAAGAAATTGCTGCTGATTATTCGTATTCGTCAATCAAGTTTATGAGTGGCATTTTCAGGTGGTTTTGGACCCGGGTTTATGATGGCGTGAAACTGAATTTTTTTGATGATTTTAGAAACCTGACCACTGAAAAAGAAATTATTTACACGCCTTGTCATCGCAGCCACATTGATTATTTGATACTTTCCTATTCTTTGTATGATCGTGGTATTGTGCCCCCACATATTGCTGCTGGCATTAACCTTAATTTACCAGTGGTAGGTCGAATACTCAGGGGTTCAGGTGCCTTCTTTTTGCGCCGCTCGTTTAATTCAGTTCTCTATTCAACCATTTTTTCTGAATACTTGAGTTCCTTGATTACCCACGGTGTATCGATTGAGTACTTCATTGAAGGCACACGGTCAAGGACCGGTCGTCTATTGCACCCTAAGGCTGGTATGCTGGCTATGACCGTACGCAGTTATTTGAATGAACGCAGTAAACCTTTGGTTTTTGTACCCTCTTCTTTGAACTATGAAAAATTGATGGAAGGTGCTTCATATAAAAACGAGTTGGGCGGCAAAGGTAAGAAAAAAGAGTCAATTGGTGGTTTGTTTAAAACCATTAAATTACTTAAAGAAGACTATGGTCGTTTAACGGTTAATTTTGCTGAACCGATTGAGTTGGATCAGATACTGGATCGGCACAAACCAGATTGGCGCAACATTAAATTAGAAGTGAAAGAAAAGCCATCATGGTTTAAGGCAGTCATTTCGGAAACCGGTGCCAAAATCCTAACTCACATCAATGAAGCCTCGCATGTGAATCCAATCAATTTATTAGCAGTCACACTGTTATCTACACCTAATCGAGCAGCTTCTGAAGAAAATTTGAAGATTCAGATTGAGCTGTATAAAAGCATCATTCAAAAATTGCCTTATTCTGATCGCACCACTGTTACCGGTTTATCGGTTGAAGAAATCATCGAAAAAGGTATCTTTTTAGGCTTCATTCAACGCATAGAGCATTCCTTGGGCGATGTGATTCAGGTCAAAGAAGATATGGGTGTGTTATTAACCTATTACCGTAACAATGTACTACACCTATTTGCGGCCAGCTCATTCATCGCAATGTTTTTCGTTAATAATTTGAAGCAGCCACGCCGAGAAGTGCTGCGTATGATGGCGATTGTGTATCCATTTATCAAAAACGAATTGTTCCTAAAATGGACACGTGAAGAGTTTGTAGAATATGGCCGTAAAACTTTAGGTGTTCTTAAAGAATTAGACCTATTGGTTTCGGTAGGGCGTAATTTAGAACGTCATAAAGGTGGTTCAATACAAGCTGCCCAATTAAGGGTTTTGGCCAATGCATTGATGCAAACATATGAACGGTTTTTTATAGTTATCGCCTTATTGAAGAAACGTGGCTCGGGAACCATGACCAGTAATGAATTGGAGTCTTTGTGTCATCAAGTGGCGAGTCAATTGTCACTTTTATATGAGTTTAATTCACCAGATTTTTTCGATAAAAACCTATTCAGACAATTTATTTCAGTCCTGAAACGGGAACAAATTATTAAAACTGATCCAGCAGGTAAATTGGTTCACTCAGAAAATCTTGGCCCAATGTATTTAGGTGCTAAAAACATCCTGTCACGTCGCATCAGACACAGTATTTTGTATTTATTGTCATAGGTTTTGATCCAATTTTCATTGCATATGGGATATACAC
>CALLLZ010000390.1 GCA_938008005.1 uncultured Marinicella sp.
GCAAATGCGGCGGCGACAAGAAAGCCGAAGGCAAATGTGGTGAAGGCAAATGCGGCGGTGACGACAAGAAAGCCGAAGGCAAATGCGGCGAAGGCAAATGCGGCGGCTAAACCACTGGTAATCTGAAATGAAAAAATTAAATCTTTCAGGAGCCGGTATCGGTTTGAGACGGGGACTTGTGTCCCCGTTTCAGTCTCATGGCGACCTTAATCCTGTACAATTTATGGAAGTCGCCCCAGAAAACTGGATGACTGTTGGAGGTAAAGCAGGTAATGATTTACGGGCTTTTGCAGAAAAATATCCATTGATTCTACATGGTTTGTCACTTTCTATAGGTGGCCCTGATGAGTTGAATGTGGCTTTTGTCAAAGCTTTGAAAAAATTCAAGGCAGAGATAAAATCACCTATATATTCTGAACATTTATCTTATTGTACTGATGGTGGTCAATTGTATGACCTTATGCCTATTCCATTTACCGAAGATGCTGCCAATTATGTGGCCGAACGTGTGATGCGAGTACAGGATATACTTGGAGAACGTATGGCACTGGAAAATGTGTCCTATTACCTCACTCAACCTAATCCAGAAATGACAGAAATAGAATTCATTAATCACGTCATTTCGAAAGCTGACTGTCTGTTACATCTTGATGTTAATAACATTCACGTTAACAGCATCAATCATCAATACGATGCACTTGAGTTCTTAGATCTATTACCAACTGACCGCATCGCTTACATTCATGTTGCAGGCCATTACAACGAAGCTGATGACTTGATTATCGACACCCATGGTGCGGCCGTAATAGAAAAAGTTTGGAACATACTTGAGTATACCTACAAAAACTATGGTGTATTCCCGACCCTATTGGAGCGCGACTTTAATTATCCACCTGTTGCTGATTTGTTGGCAGAAGTGAGCAGAATAGAATCCCTACAAGCCAAGTACACACAAAATCATGAGCCTCAACAAGCCCTCCTTTAAACAGACACAAATTGAATTTGCGGCTCATATCAGAAACCCTGAGTTAAACCCCAAACCTGACACGATTGAAGATCGGCGCATGGCCATCTACCGCGATCTTTTTATAAATAGTATTTCCGGGTTACTTAGTGGCTCTTTTCCGGTTATCAGAACCTTATACAATGATGATGACTGGCAGAAGTTAGTCAGGTCATATTTTAAAAAAGAGCACAATAAAACACCACACTTCCCTGAAATCCCCAGAGAATTTGTGGCATACCTAAAAGGTCATCAAAACATAGATATCAGCAAACCTTTTCTTTATGAATTAGCCCACTACGAATGGTTAGAACTGCATTTAGAAAAACACAGTTTAGAAATTGAAACACTGAATATAGAAATTGATGACAAATTATTACTCAATCAAACACCTATAGTATCGCCGCTGGTGAGATTACAATCTTATCAATATCCTGTTCATCAAATTAAAAAAAGTTTTCAACCCAAAGACAAACTTGAACACCCTCTATTTATGGTGGTTTGGAGAGATATCAATTACCAAGTACAATTCAGTACCATGAATACATTTTCAGCACTTTTGCTGGAAAAACTAATCAACCAATCAGAACTCAACGGTCGTCAGCTGCTTGAAAAATTGGCTGCCGAACATCAGCACCCGGATCAAGAACAATTCGTTCAATTTGGTCTACAAACTCTGAAACAATGGTTTGAACAAAATATCATTATTTCAACCCAATAATGGTCTAACAATAAACAAAATATAAGGAGCAAAACATGTCATTACATACGCAACAAAACCTCTGGGTTCACATAACCAGCAGACTCAATTCTGTGGGCCAATGGGTACCCAATTTATTGATTCGGATCATTTTGTTCTGGGAGTTTTATGAAGCAGGTGTACAAAAACTAAACGGTGAAAACTGGTTTGCTGGCATTCAAGATAACTTTCCATTCCCTTTTAACTATATACCTGCTGACGTTTCATGGTTTATGGCAGCTTGGGGAGAATATATTTTCGCTATTTTATTATTGCTGGGACTATTCACTCGTTTTGCAGCTGTTTCATTATTGGTTATAACAGCCGTAGCCACTGCTGCAGTCCATTGGCCTGAGAGTTATTCATCTTTAGGTCAGTTATGGGAAGGTTATCGAATTTCCAGTTCCGATGAAGGTAATTTCAAACTACCTTTGCTGTTCGCTATCTTATTGATGCCATTGATTTTTTCAGGCGGTGGCAAATTCAGTTTAGATCATTTATTAACTCACCTTACTGGTGGCGACGCCACACACCCGGTAACTTCTGACTTTATCTCAAAAGGTTTAGGATTAATTGTGGTTGGATTGCCGCTGTTCTTTGTAATGACAACACTAGGAATTGCCTTGATGGCGATAGGTGTAGTACTGATTATTGCTGATAAGTTCATTACTCCAAGAGGTTAAAACTGTCTGATCTGATATAGAAAAGCCGCTTTATCGCGGCCAAACCCAATAACAAACCCCTGTATTTTTTGGGGTTTTTTTACATATAAATTAGAACCTAAAATCGTTTACATCTCAGGTCGGCTCAAGCCGAAAATCACAATCAATAACTCGTCATTTCCACGACCATCCAAAAACAGGGTTCTCAAAGTTTAGTAAGGGTTTTAGGCTATGGGGCCTTACTCAGCACAAGGCTTCGGCTCCGCTCAGCCAACGATATGCGCTCACTGAGCGAAGCGGAAGTGAAAACAAGTAAATGTAGCAACATCAGCTACTTATGCTTGCCGCCCATGTATTCAAACTGTTCATGACCAGGTTAACATTTATTTGAATTAACAAAAGAACCAATGGATTGTTGACTTCAGTCAACCTGATGACCTCATTAATTGGTTGCACTTAATGTTAAATCTTTGCCATCTCAGGTCGGCTAAAGCCGACAATCCAAAAGATTGGCCTATAACCGAACCATCTATCTGGATTGTTGACTTAAGTCAATAGAATACACTTAAAAAGAATTACGCTCCAACATTCAATGGCATTCCTTACTTTAATCCAAGCGCTAATTAAGTCCCCAATCTGATAAGGTAATTTGAATGTATTGAAACCCTTCTGAATCAGCTTGATACACATCAATAGATTTGTCAACAGCTGCCAATAACCACTGCTTGGCTAATTCTTCATTGTTACATTTTTTTAATAATTGGCTGATCCAAACTTCAGCTCCTAAACGACGCCAACCTTTGGCTGATTCTTTAGCCAACTCAGGTTCAATCACCTGCAACATTTTCAATGCGTTTTCACAACTCTGAACAGAACCTCCATCACCCACCATATTTGCAAAACGGGTTATTTCGTTGTAGAGGTTTTTACGGTTATGTGATTCATAAATAGGCATCAACTCGTCTAACAAAATCTCAGACCTTTGATATTCGTTCATTTTGGTCAGTAATCTGGCCAAATTAGATTTTGAAGTAGCCACCCTGATGGTATTTTTAGGATCAAGCTCGTACCGCAATTCGACTGAACGCTCATACAGAGGCTTGGCTTTTTGATATAAACTCATGTCCTCATACAAATAAGCTAAGTTATTAATCATTCTCGCCGTTTCGAAATTATTTTCTCCATAATGGTTGCGATAAATATCAAGGGACTGGGTATAAATTTTTTCAGCCTCTGAAAAATACCCTAAATCATGTAAAAAACCGCCTTTTTCCGACAAATTTGAAGCATACTTTGGGTGATCCTTTGAATACAGCGCTTCACTGATTTTTAGTACCTCATCTAAAACGATTTTGGCTTCCTCATGCCTATTTAACCTCTTCAACCTGACTGCTTGGCTGTTAATCCTCTGTAGATAAAATGGATGAACGGTGGTACCTAATTGTTGCTTCACATGATGAGCAGACTTTTCAGCAAATTCAAGTGCTTTTACTTGATCAGAATATTTTATAGCCTCACCCCAAACATGGTACAAACGGCCCATCACTTCATCATCTTGATGATGTGCACTTGATAAATTGTTAAATGCTTTTTCAATGACCCATGCAGCTTTTTCGCGTTCGCCACGTTCAGTTTCAACAGTGGCTTTTCGAGTCATATGTAACACTGTCTCTCTTGAGTTTGGCATTAAACTGGCAGTCACATCTGCCTGCTTAAACACCTCATCACTTTTATCCAGTTGATCATTGCGAAAGTACATCAAAGCCAATTGCCCTTGTGCAGCTAGTAAGCCTTGTTGATCACCTGCTTGCTTATAACTTGCAATTGCTTTCTGATAATATGTGATCGATTTGGGAGTGTTCTCTAAGTGGTGGTATATTTGGGCAAATTCATTAGACAACGCAGCTACCACTTGAGGTTGTTGATCAACATCCAAGTTTAACTGACGTTCACCTTGAGCCATGACACTATTTAAATCAATAGGTTCACCATTATGCCCTAACGGTGAGGTGGCTTCAAAAAGTGTGGTTAAGAATTCTGTGGTTTTATTGGCAATCAAGGCTTGCTCTTTTGCCCTGTCTCGCTCTTGTTTTAACTGCAACCCATTTTGATACATTAATACTGGTAAGACGATTAAAAAGGTAAGCACAGCTGCGGTTAAAATTGAAGCCAAAGGATTTCGTTTTAAAAGTTTACCTACTTTATAAAGTGTGCTGTCACCACTGGCTAATAGTGGTCTAGATTGCAGGTAATTACTGACATCATTGATCACTTCATCGGCATTTTTGTAACGCCGATCAATTTCTTTCCTGATACACATCATCACCAGATTATCTAAATCCCCTTGTAATACCTTGGCGTTGAAATGTCGATTATCGTGCACATGCTTTGTTACTTGAACTGATGGTTTGAGCGGTGTTACATCGGTGATGATATGAATGTATTCAGCTGGCGACTCTGTGGTTCTGCTTTGTGCCACTTGTGATGTCAAAAGTTCATACAAAACCAATCCCAATGCATAAACATCTGTCGCTGTGGTAATCGAATCGCCACGGATTTGTTCTGGACTTGAATAGGCAAAAGTCATCATCGCATCACTTTGTGTTTGAGTCAGCTCAGCATCAATGGGTTTGGCAATACCAAAGTCCAACAATTTCACCAATCCATCTGTGGTTACCATAATATTAGATGGCTTGATGTCACGATGAATAATTCCTTTTGAATGAGCATAACTAACCGCATGACAAATTTGTAGAAAAAATTTCAACGTATCTTTTAAGTGCAGTTTGGCTTTTTTTAAGTACGAAAACAGCCCCACTCCCTCTACCCACTCCATAATCATGTATAAACGGCCTTGGTGTTGCCCACCACCGATCAATGCAGATACATTGGGATGTTGTAAAGATGCCAACAATTCACGTTCATTTTGAAACCGTTGTAACTCTTTTTCAGTGGCAGATGTCTTGATAAATTTGATCGCTACCTGGTGATTAAATTCACCATCATCTCTGGTAGCCAACCACACTTCTCCTTGCCCACCTTCACCCACTTTATTGACCATTTTGTATTGATCAATTTTTTCACCTTTTTTAATTGAATGATGTTCCAACCCTTGTTGTGCCGTGTCTAGTATTACTTGAGATAATTCTGCATCTATATCTCCAGAGTAATTAATCAATTTCAGAACTTTTTGTTTGATTTCATCGGAATAGTCGCTGGCGTTGATAAAACTGATTTGTTCACTGTGTGGCAAATCAATACATGCATTAAATAACGCCTTAATTTTATTTCCATTAGTCTGATTCATAATTGATTGATGTTTTTTTAGCTATGAAAGATTGTCTATGTATTCATGAATAATGACACGCCCAAACTTCAAATCACGCTCTAAAGTAGCCAAAGAAACACCTAAAAATTCTGCCGCTTGTGATTGTGGCAAATGCGTAAAATAAACTAATTCAATGGTTTTTGCGCTGCGTTCATCTATATTTTCCAAGTGGTCGATGGCTTGATCAATTTGGGCAAAATCAGCAAACTCAGTATCAGCCAATCCCAAAGAATCAGAAAAGTGTAAGATTTCAGCCTGATTTTTCTGACGTTTTTTGTGCAGCGCATAATTAACCAATACCCGCCTCATTTGTCGAGCAAATGTATAAAAATAGTGCTGTTGATCATTGAAAGGCAAATCACCAACGGATAATTTAGCAAATGCCTCATGAACCAGGTCGGTTGCTGACATGGTGTGGTTCGACCTTTCTTTGGCCATCATCTTTCTAGCCAGCGCCCTGAGTTGCTGATAAATTTCTTTGTCTAAAGCCTCTATATTTTTAGAACGAACCTCCACCATTCAATTACATTAGCATAAAAAAAAATTATTTTACAAAAGAATTGAGGGTTTTTACGATGAATCTTGCTTTTATGGATAAGGCCCGTTTAAAACATGAATGTTTCAGTTTGATCATGTATCTCGCGGCAAAATTTTATCATGAGGAAAAGAGCATGTATTCAAAGCAAATCTTTAAAACTATATTAATCAGCCTGAGTGTTCTCAGTGCTGGAAATAGCCAAGCAGAAATTGAAGACAACGAAGGGTATAGCGAAGCTTACCAAGCTTGGGCGGCAGCACACTTTACGTTATTGCCCACTTCTTTTTTGCCAGGTCCAATTGGAATGGGGGCTGATTTAGCCAGTATTCCTATAGATATCAGAGTTAAAACATTACCAGCTTCACTCATTGCACCTACTCCAAATGCAGTATTTCTCACCAACACTGCGTCAGCGTCGGGTGACCAGAACGATCCGATCTCGGCGAACAACAGCGATGACGAAGCCGTTCCGGTTGCGAACATCGCCGACCTCTCGATCGTGAAGGATGGC
>CALLLZ010000391.1 GCA_938008005.1 uncultured Marinicella sp.
TTATCTGCCAGTGGATCTAAAATACCGCCTAACCAACCTTGCCAATTATATTTTTTGGCCAAAAATCCATCCAAGCCATCAGAGGCTCCAGCTATAACAGCAACTAATAACGCACTTTTGTACTCTTTGTGCCACATCAACCAAACCAATGGCAATAATGCAAACATTCGAGTGATTGTAATCAAATTAGGTATGTGCTTAAAGTATGTTGTCATTGCACCGATTTGAATAACAACGAATGGCCAACGCCTAAGGGTTGATGCAACAACAACCCTTCATTTTCAACAAACTTGATGAACGTTTCTGGCAACACTTTAATACGCATCATGACGCTGAGTTGCTTAGACTTCAATTGATTGACCTGATATTCCTCAATTAATGCATGTTGATCAAAATAATCCAACAATTTCAACACATGATTGGCATCATTAATATCATTGATAATCACCGCAACTGTATTGTCATTAAACTCATCGGCATACAACCGCTGCTCATCAGCCATGACACTTTGTACCACTCCAGCCAAAGCTTTCATGCCAGCTGCCAAATCCAAAAATTTAAGATTTTTGATCATAGCTGGCTTCTCAGGCTCTGATAAACCAAAACGATAAGAGTATCCATTATCGGTATGTTTGACAAACACCAATAACGTCGCATTAACATCGTTTTCAGCATGAATGTAATCGATTAAATCAGGGTTGATATACCGTACATCTTGAGGCTTAAAAGTCAGCAAATCTTCAGCCTCAGCATTATAAAACTGCACAGGAACTCCTAACACATCGAACCATTTTTTTAGCCAGTATAAAGCTTCAGAAGCTTGATCTGCATGTGCTAATGGCTGATCACTATATTCCTCAACCAACCAAACATAGATTGTTCCACGTTGGTCAGGCCAAATGGGTATACGTTGTGACAGCATCAATTGCTGTATTTTTTCTTCATCAACAACCACATTAAACCATTGCAAACCTGTCGCAATTTGACTCGGAACGCGCTCGTGATAACTACGAATAACGGCTGATTCAAAACTTTCATCCACTGAATATTTACTGGCAAAGCTTGAATGACTCATGCCACTTTTTTTACTTAATACAGCCGTAAGAGCTTTTTGAGTCTGCTGCCAAGCAGATTGCTCATCGGGGTTAACAAGGGCAGCAGATTGATTGGTATCTACAGTAGCTGCTATCAAGCTAAAGCTTAAACTACACAGAATTAAAAATAGGCTTCTCATAGCGCCTAATTATAAAGTATTAATTTAAAGTAATCTTTGCTTAATCACAAATAATTTTTCACACTTTTCCAGTTCTCTACAAGCTCAGATTTATTGACATATTATACTTATTCCTTAAACACAGCTAAACGACTCCAGCCTCTTCAGCACATTAGACAGGCCTAAATTTATTCATTTTTTCGGCATATCTATAAAGACAGCCAGAGAATATTTGAGTAGATCAGGACTTCCTATACGGCTGTCAATGACATAAAATCAGCAACAATTTTTTATTAACTTTTAAAAGTTTAAACAATGACAGAACCCAAATCGTATACCTACAAAGATGCCGGCGTTGATATAGACGCAGGGAATCAACTTATTGATAACATTAAACCATTGGTCAAAACCACACATCGAACAGGTGTAATGGGATCTTTAGGCGGATTTGGCGGCATGTTTGACTTATCTCAAGTTAACTGTAAAAATCCAGTTCTGGTCTCTGGCACTGATGGCGTCGGCACCAAGTTAAAACTTGCGCATCAGCTCAATGATCACAGCACCATAGGCATTGACCTGGTTGCTATGTGTGTCAATGACATCATTGTTTTGGGGGCTGAGCCCCTGTTTTTTTTAGATTACTATGCTTGTGGCAAACTAGACACCATACAAGCCACTCACGTTATTGCTGGCATTGCTGACGGCTGCAAACAATCTGGGTGTGCACTCATTGGAGGAGAAACGGCTGAAATGCCCGGCATGTACGAAGGCGATGATTACGACCTAGCGGGCTTTGTGGTTGGCGTGGTAGATAAAACTAAAATCATTGACGGCAGCAAAATTAAAGCCAATCAGGCATTGATTGGGATACAGTCTTCTGGCCCACACTCAAATGGTTATTCTTTGATCAGAAAAATTGTGGATGACAGCCAAGTAGATTTAAATCAATCATTTGACAATTCTACTTTAGGTAAAAAATTATTGGCGCCCACTCAACTGTACGCTAAACCTATTTTAGATATATTACAACAGAATCCCGTTATACATGGCATCGCTCATATAACTGGGGGCGGCATCATGGAAAATATAAGCCGCGTAATGCCCAATGACGTTGCTATCAAAGTTAACCAACACAGTTGGCAACGGCCTGCTGTTTTTGATTGGTTACAAACTCAAGGAAATATCGATGACATAGAAATGTTACGAACATTTAACTGCGGTATTGGCATGTGCTTGGTTGTTGAAAATGATCAAGTCAATAACATCACTGAACAATTAAGGTCACACAACCTCCAATCATGGTTAATCGGCCAAACCATCGAACACAATGGTGAAGATGTGGTTATCAAATAATGCGTATATTGGTTTTAATTTCCGGCAGAGGCAGTAATTTAGAGGCATTGCTCAAGCATCAGCAAAATTATACCGTTACCCATGTTGTCAGCAATAACTTTAAAGCCAGAGGTATAGATATTGCTGTTAAATATGGCATAAACAACACATGCATAGATTGGTCTAACACCATTTCTGCCGAAAACATTTTGATTGATGTAATCGAAGAAAGCCAAGCAGATTTAATTGTTTTGGCTGGTTTTATGCGCATACTGTCCAAGCACGCAGTACAGTTCTTTCATAATAAAATCATCAACATACACCCATCTTTGCTACCTAAATACCCAGGGTTAAACACCCATCGGAAGGTGATAGAAAATAATGACCCTAAACATGGTGCATCAGTTCACTTGGTTGACAACCTCTTAGATCATGGCCGAGTATTGGCACAAACTCAATTCAAAGTTGAACCAAACGACGATGCCGAAGCACTTGCAAAACAATTGATTTCAAAAGAACATAAACTTTTAACCTCAGTCATGAGTCTAATAGGCTCAGCAAAATTAACTTGGGATGATGAACATATTTTTATGAATGACAAAAAAATAACAAAACCATTGATGGTTGAATGAAAAGTTGATCATGAAAAGACTTTGCATTTATTTTTTTTACTTCACTACACTCGCTTTAGTTTCACCATATGTCACTGCAACCACCTTTCCAGTCAATTACCAAGCCACCTATGAAGTTAGTAGAGGTGGTAAAGTTTTGGCAGAACAAACCACTACATTCGAATCAGTCACACCCAACCAATATACATTAACAGACATTACTCAAGGCACTCGTGGATTGGCCTCTTTTACCGGCTTCAAAAGATCCGAAACCACACATTTTGAATTTAACCACGATCAAATTATTACAATTGAGCACAGCATGCGGCAAAAAGTAGCTTTCAAAAATAAATATTATCAATTTAAACTTCAAAAAAATAACACGACCATAACTGGAAAGAGTAAACAAGCTTTCACCATAGAAACAGCACTTAAACCCATCAGTTCTCATATGCTGCCTTTATGGATTGGATCTCAGGTTTGTCA
The DNA here is from genome assembly GCA_938008005.1 of uncultured Marinicella sp. Taxonomy (GTDB): domain Bacteria; phylum Pseudomonadota; class Gammaproteobacteria; order Xanthomonadales; family Marinicellaceae; genus Marinicella. The sequence continues at coordinate 3,643 of CALLLZ010000391.1, forward strand.
AGAATCCTCACCTTTAACAGAGCTCACCAATGTACCAGTACTGAAATCCAAACTCATCAAAAACTATGACTTCACTGTCATTGATGAGGGCAACCATTTATATAGAGTTGAAAGAATCTATCCTGCTGAAACTCAGCGCAGTAGCCAAATTTGGCTAGATAAGAGCCAAAATTGTTTGCCAGTTAAAACTCATCATAAAGAAGCTGAAAAACCAGCAATAGAAACTAAACTATTGACTCACAAGCAACTAAAACAACAAAAATAAATACCAATTAACCAATTTTAATTACAGCTTTATTACGATGGGCTTGTAATCCTAAAATAAAATAAGCTATGATATACGAGGAACTTCGTTAAACGACCAGAAAACTACTTATGAGCAACTTACCAAAACCAACTAAAACTGAACTAGCAATTCTTAACATCATGTGGATTATTTCACCTGCAACAGTCCGCCAAATTCATGAAGAGATTATTAAAAATGGCAAAACCAGCTACACCACAACATTGAAAATGCTACAAGTCATGCATCAAAAAGGCCTCGTAACTCGCAATAGCGAGCAAAAAGCGCACATTTACGAACCGACACTAAGCAAAAAAGCCACCCAAAAACAGATGTTAGAAGATCTAAAAAACCGCTTGTTTGGTGGATCGATCAGCTCTTTAGTTTTACAAGCGCTTGGCAGCAATGAAACCACCAAACAATCTGAACTTGATGAAATCAAAGCCTTGTTAGACAAAGTTGAAGAAAATTAAAAAGTAATAAAAGATGTTAGATTCTCAATCACAAATATTAATCACATCTATAGGTTGGGCTTTGGTTCATTTTTTGTGGCAAGGCACCTTGATCACCCTCGCTTATTGGGTGATCACCAGAAGTATTGAATCGATTCACGCCAAGTATTGGACAGGCATGGGGCTGGTTATACTGAGTCTAATAGTGCCTATTATCAATTTCAGCGCAGGTTCCGTTGTTACTGGATCAGATGAAATACCGATTCCACTTTCAAACACCATAATATCTCACCAACAACTAGGCATCGAAGGACTGCTCTTTTATTTTATCAATGCCAGCTTGCCTTTTATTGTT
>CALLLZ010000392.1 GCA_938008005.1 uncultured Marinicella sp.
TACCTAGGGTTCGAATCCCTATCTCTCCGCCAATCACTGCTATTCATACAAAACTTACAATAAATCAAAACATAGCTATGCGGTTGAATGCACGCACAACGGAAACGTTGCCAAGGCTTCTTTGGCTTCCAAAAACCAATATTAAAACAACTGATTAGTGCTGCCAAAACCACCTTGACACTTATTCCTGTGCTGGTCTTGAAAACCAGCGTACGTTAATAGCGTACCTAGAGTTCGAACCCTCTCTTTACCCCAAACACTACAAGTTATTTTGTAATTTAATCTAGACTATTTTTTCACTGATTATTAAATTGAACCCTTATAGGTCAAACTGTTAAACCACATCATTCAGTATATATTTGATTGTCAGAGTTCTTTAAATTTTCTCACCTTTCAACTAAAATACAACCATGAAAGTCAAACAACATTTTTCAACGCCATTTTTTCACGGCAATGTTCAAAAGAATAAGTTTTGTGATGAGCTCTATGATTTTATTTTATCTTCGGTGAATGAAGAAAACAGAATGGTTAATGCACCCCAAGGCGCTCACCCAGATTTATTTGAAAGTAAATTTGATTTTCTCAACTGGAATGTACCACTAACCAATCAACTCAAGCAATTGTTGTTTCAACATGTATTCGAATTTGTTAGACAAATCAATGACTTTTCTCCAGTTCAATTACAAAAGATGAAATGTACACATGAGTCTTGGTTTCACGTCGCGAAAAATGGCGGTTTTTTTCAAAATCACACGCACCCTAATCATTCACTTTCGGTAGTATTTTGTGTGAACCCTGGAACATTTAATCCTGACAATAACTATGAACAAGGCAAGTTACTTTTTACCGACCCAAGATACAATGCATCTATGTTTATTGATTCCGCTAATAGATCAATGAAGAAAGAGTATTCTTTTTCTGGCTTTAGAGTGAGACCAGAAAAAGGTAGCATTATTATTTTCCCTTCTTATCTTCAACATGCTGTTGACCCATATGTGGGTGAAGAATACAGAGTTACTGTCGCGGCAAATTTCAGGTGTCATTTCGATGAATAAGTTATGCAAAATTAAGACTGGCGAGCATATCAACAGCTTTTAAGCAACTTATGCAGAGGTCTTAAGTTATTAAAATCAATCTGTTAATTTAATCACCAATTATTTGGTAATGCCAAAACCGCTATCGCACTTACTCTTGAAAGCAAGGGAACTTTGTTGAAACTTATTTTATATCTGTGCCTACCTACCTTTGTAAATATAGTCAGTTAGATTGATGGCGATATATAAATTCAATCCGATTACCACTGGGTTCGCGAATCATCATGTGTTTGCTGGGACCTCCATAAAAGAGCTCAGGCTTAAACTCGATCACTATACCATCAACAGTTTTGATGCGCTGATAAAGTACGTCTAAAGCCTCAAAACTGGAGACAGACAAAGCCAAATGATGCAAGCCTACGTTGTTTTTACGGTTAAACTCAACTGTATGGGGCTTGTCAGACTGCCATAAAGTTATGGCTAATGAACCATTATTCAAGAATTTAGCCGGATATTTTTCATCCTCACCAATTACTTTGAAAGACAATTGTTTTACAAAAAAATCTGTACTGATTTCTAAATTCTTAACTGTTAAAGCTAAATGATCTAAACCACCCACCAAGCTTTGTTCATTTTCTGCTTTTACAAAATTAATTGGATTCAATAACATCATAATTAAGAAAGCCATACCAATCAAATAAGATTGCTGCATTAATTCACTCCTTTTATTTCATAATTGATTAATAAATAAAATAGACTCAGTTAGTATGAATTACATTTCAATTAATATCATTTTTTTATCTTTGGTGCACATTATGTGCCTTTAAAGTTATCTAACCTCAAAAAGACAATAACATAGACTACTTGGAAGCTGGTTATATTGATTTTTTTGGTCTTACATCGACTACACAAACAATCTAACACATATGAACTATGTTTCTTTAAGAGCCAAGTGTTAACTAACCGTTCATTCCCAAATTGGGAATTGAGTGAGTCTTGCAGCACACCTAAAATACCTTTCTTATTAATCAAGAACTCAAGATCATGAAACTACATACAGCAATAAAAATATCCGCAAGTCAACAAAGGGCATGGGAGGTATTGGCAGAAAATTTTGGTTCAGTCGCTGAATGGACTACCGCTTTAAGAACTTCTTCACTTTCAGGGCAACTAGGCGTAGGAGCTATTCGCACATGTAAAAGTAATCAATTTGGTTTTTTTCCCGCGGCAATTGTGCAAGAATTATTAACAGAATTTAAACCTAAAGAGTTCTGTTATACCTACAAGGTCCAAAGTGGACTACCAAAGATATTTATAGGGGCACAAAACAGCTTCTCTATTGATGCCTTAGACGAGACCAGTTGTTTGGTCTCCAGCCAGGCCACTATTGAATTAACCCCATGGATGAAGCCTTTTGGTTGGTTATTTTTGATGATTATGAAACGCGATATAAAGAAAGTATTCGAAGAAATGAAACATTATATTGAAAAAGGCAGAGTTCATCCCAGAAAACAACAAACCCTCTTGGAATCTAAAAACAAATGATAACACTCAGCCCCATTGGAGTCCAATTGAGACAACACCGCAAGCGAAGAGGTTTCTCTCAATTAGACCTAGCTAATGAAGCCGGTTCTACACCACGTTACATTTCCTTTATAGAAACAGGAAGATCTCGCCCAGGGAAAGAATTAATCTTACGGATAGCGGAGGCATTGAATTTAACTTTGCGAGAGATTAATGCTTTACTTATTTCAACTGGCTTACCTGTGGCTTTTCATGAATTGTCCCTTGATGATGAAGATATGAAACCTGTTAAGCGTATCATTGAGCAAGTTCTCAAAAAACACGAGCCATTTCCAGCATGGGCGATCGGACCCGGGTTACGGTTTTTGGATTCTAATCAAGGCGCAGAAAAGATTTTCCCAGGGTTAGTAGGTATGGACCCTCAGGATATGATTGATATGTGGTGTGCACCATCCAATCAAATAAATGAGGTTGACCGAGCTTACAATGTATTCCAAACTTTGAAAGGCTTAAGACAAGAAGCTTTACACCACCCTCATCCTGAAATTCCTCTTCGGATTAAACAGGTACAAGCCTATGCTGCTAACATTAAAGAGCCTCATTCACTCTCTGACTCACCTGTCATGTGCCCTGTCATTATGGTTAATGAACAGCCGGTTAAGACACTCTCTACAGTGATGCGGTTTGACAAAGTTGTTAATGTAACTATGGCTGAAATCAGAATAGAACTGGTATTTCCTGCAGACAAAGAGAGTGAAGCAATTTTAAGAGCTTTGTGACTAAACCTGACACGACAATAAAGACAAGTCCCTCATTTACTTGCTAAAGCACGCAACAAATGGTTTTACAAAAAGTTATTTTAAAATATGATAATTACCAGATATCTAAGAACACTCGATCCTTTTCGACCATTCTCTGATAATGGTGTGATACTTCTTCCATGCATTCCATGCTGAGTTAGCCCACAGTTCAACCGTTTTATTGTGTTGATTGGCATTTTCAGTCAACCATACGTTTTTTGCACTGATCTCACCCAAACATTTGGGAGGCTCTAACCACTGAAACTTCAATTTAGTGGCTTTACCCATAAGTTTCCTGGCTGCCTCATGAGACTTACCTTCTTCTATAATAAAATACAGACTCATTAAATGAACGGCTACAGATTGAATACTTTGGTTAGATTCTGTACCTGGATGTTGAACTGCATATGAATCAACTGTTAAGCGATGACTTTTCCAATAACTTTGATCGGAATACTCTCTCGATAAAATTTCACTATACATTTGCCAACAACCAGGGGATGATTCCATATAGCGATGAGTTGGTCCATCAATATCAGGATAGATACCCTTACAAGAAAAACATTCAAGCATAAATTCAGCAGATTATCATTATTGATTCAGGTGAAAAAGTATACCCATTTTAAAATACACCTGCAACAAACAAGTCTTTATCTATATTTTTCAGTTGAATTAGTCAGTACTAATAACCTTTTTTACCAAGCTCAATCAAATACACTTCAATCCATAGATACCATGATGTTAAAATAGCTGCTTTTTGTTGATGGGGCAAAGCCTTGAGCCTGCAAGATTTACTGACTGACCAACCACATAAAACCATCTTCTATAATGATGTTGAATTTTTATTGCTAGGTACAGCGCATGTATCACAAAAAAGTGCTGATGTGGTTAAGGGCTTAATTGAAACCCATGAATTTGATGCAGTTGCAATCGAACTAGATGAGCTTCGATACCAAGCCATAACTGATGAAAATCGTTACAAAAACATGGATTTGATCAGTATCATAAAAAACAAACAAACTGGGTTAATTGCAACCAATTTAGCAATGAGTGCTTATCAAAATCGATTGGCAGAGCAGTTAGGTGTTGAGCCAGGCGCTGAAATGAAACAGGCAATAAAATCTGCCCAAGCAGCTGACCTTAACTTGTGGAAAATCGACCGCAGTGTTGGCATCACCATGAAAAGAACATGGCGATCACTGAATTTTTTGGAGAAAGTTAACTTGCTCTTCGGTTTTGGAGGTTTTTTTGATAAAGAAGAAATCAGTGAGAAAGAAATTGAAAAGCTTAAATCTGGAGATATGCTGGAAAGTACTTTCAATGAATTTTCAGAGAATTCAGAGTCGCTTTATAAATCATTAATTGATGAAAGGGACCAATTTATGGCTGCTCGGTTACAACAAGCCGTTGAAAATACGACTCAGTCCACTGATCAACCGCTTGACAATACCGCTAAAAAAGTTTTAGTCATCATTGGCGCTGGCCATTTAAAAGGCTTATCTAATTATTTACAAACCCCTACAGACACACATAAAACCATTAACCAACTCAACACCCTACCCCCTAAATCAAGCTGGGTTAAGGTATTACCATGGCTTATTACACTAATCATCTTAACAGGCTTTGCTTGGGGCTTTGCAACCAACAAAGAACTGGGCTTTGATTTAATTAAAACCTGGTTTATCTACAATGGCATTTTATCTGGTGTTGGCGCTGCAATAGCAGGTGGTCACCCTTTAACAATATTGGCTGCCATAGTTGCCGCCCCTTTTACTTCACTTAATCCAGCGATAGGAGCTGGCATGGTTGCTGCACTGGTTGAGACCATGCTCAGAAAACCTAAGGTTCATGACTTCGAAGCTCTACAACAAGATGCCATGCAACTCAAAGGTTGGTGGAAAAACCCTGTCACTCGAGTACTATTGGTATTTGTACTGACTAATTTAGGTTCGGCCGTTGCGACATGGGTTTCTGGTTTTAAAATTTTCAACCAGTTGATCTAAAATGAATTCTTTGACCATTGGCCCTCATTTGATAGAACACCCGGTCATGCTAGCTCCAATGGCTGGTGTAACCGATAGACCATTTCGCCAACTGTGCCGGAGCTTAGGTGCATCATATGCAGTTTCAGAAATGCTCAGTTGTGACTTATCACTGCTCAAGACGGCAAAAACCAAATATCGCATGAACCATGAAGGAGAACCCGGCCCCATAGCCGTCCAAATAGCTGGTTCAGATCCAATAAAATTAGCCACAGCAGCTCGAGTCAACGTTGATAATGGCGCTCAAATCATTGATATCAACATGGGGTGTCCACAAAAAAAAGTAGCTAAAAAGAACTGTGGCTCCGCCCTACTTTCAAACCCTAATTTGGTTGCAAAAATTTGTAATCATGTGGTAGATGCCGTCACAGTACCCGTAACCCTTAAAACCCGTCTAGGTATCGATAGCGATCACAAGAACATCACAGAAATTGCCCAACTAGCAGAGCAATCGGGTATAGCTGCCTTGTTCATTCATGGCAGAACCAAAGCCCAAAAATTTAAAGGTCACAGTGAATATGAGCTAATTGCTGAAGTCAAAAACCAAATTTCTATACCGGTCATTGCTAATGGGGATATTGACACACCAGAAAAAGCCCTGTTTGTGATGCAAAAAACCCAGTGCGATGCAATTATGATTGGACGTGCTGCACAAGGTAACCCATGGATATTTCAACAAATCAAAGGCTTTTTAGCCAATGGGCAAATACCTGAGAAACCAAACCAAGCTGAAATCACACAAGTTATGTACGAACACATTGAAAACTTGCATGATTTTTATGGTCCTACCAACGGATGTCGAATTGCAAGAAAACACATTAAATGGTTTTTAAAAGACTTAGACTTGGACCCCATGACCCGCAGATTAATGAAGATTGAAAGTGCGGAGGAACAACTGTTGTTCATTCATCAAAATTTACTACATAAGGTGGCATAATGAGTATTCTAAATTGGTTTAATAAACCCAAATGGCAAAACCCCAACGAACAAGTCAGGATCACTGCAATTCAGAACAGCGATGACATAAACCTGATTGCTGCGTTACCTGAAATCGTCAACACAGATATCAGTGAAAAGGTTCAAAAAACTGCTTTAAATAAAATTGAAGACCCTCACACCTTGTTAAAGATAAGCCAAGAACACCCCAATAAAACGGTAAAACAATTGGCCAATAAAAAACTGATTAATTGGTTTAAATTGAATAGCAATGATACACAACTTAATTTATTCAAAAACATCACGGATACTGAAACAATTAAAACAGTAGCTCAGTTTGCAAAGAATACATCTGTCAGGGAACATGCGTTGAAACAAATTAAACAACAAGGCCTGTTAGGTGAATTGTTGTTAATAGAAACCGAACTTGATTTGCAGAAACTCATCATCGAAAAGATTGAGCAACCCACTACTTTAAGCCGGTTATTGAAAAAAACTGGCAAAAAACACGCATCTCTTAAACTCTTAATTCAACAAAAGTTAACACAAGATATTCCCGAAAACCAGAATGAACAAGCCATTCAATTGTGCACTGCACTGGAAGAAGTTGTACATGGCAGAAACCAATCTGTTGAGTTAAAAATAATCAGCAAGAATTGGCTAGCCATAGAAAATCAAGTTTCAGATGCGTTGAAAATGCGCTACAACGGTGCTTTTGCAGCGGCTAAAATGATATTAGACCCTGAACACCGCAACCAATTTCTAAAAAAACAAAAACAACAAAGAGCCATTACTCAACTCAATGAATTAGAACAACTGTTAGTCAAACAAACTGATTGGTCTTTGATGCAAGTACAAACCAGTCTGACCAAATACCAAGATCTGCCAACAACAAATTTATCCACAGAAGATGCAAACCGTTACCAACAAGCAATGGATAAACTAACTGGCATCAAAGATGATATACAAACCGAACAACAAATACCATCAGCAGCTACTGATACTTTGGATCAGATTAATCAATTGCTGTCCAAAGATATCATTCAACCCAACAAACTTAAACAATTTAAACAGCAATGGTACAAAGCCACAAAGAAAGTGCAATCCAGCGAAGCACTGACCTTAATCAATGAACAGTTCAATCAAGCCTGCTTAAAATTGGCAGAAAAAATTCAAAAATCCGCTCAACTTCGTGATAAAGCTGCTGCAGATGCTGTTGCCATGATTGAGCCAACTATAAGTCAAATTAAAGAAGGCCATTTGCTCAAAGCCAAGAAAATGAGTAATCAAATTGCTGAGAATAAAAAAACCGCAGGTTTCAACCATCCTGTTATCAAGAATAACAAATATCAACTGGACAGCGTATGGCAGCAATTAAAAGACTTGAGAAATTGGCAAAAATGGAGCAATGACAAAGCCAGACAAGGCATCATCGAAGAGTTACATGAAATGATTGGTAAGGGGCAACATCCTGATGCTGTATTAAAAAAACTCAAAGATTCCAACGAGCGCTGGTATGCCTTAGAAGATATGGAGAAATTACCTGGAGATAAATATTCCAGCCGCAATCAGAAAATGTGGCAAGAATTCAGAGTGGTATCTAAAGCATTGTTTGAACCAACACAACCTTTCTTCGAAAAACGCAGTGAACAACAGGATACCTATCTAGACTCTATCGAAACTCACCTGCAAACCATGAATGACATTGATTTGAATGAAAGCTCAGAAAGAGATTTATCTCAAATGAATCGCGATGCAATCAAATATTTAAAATCCTTGGATAAATTACCACCCAAACAACGGGGTGTTATCGCCAAAAAACTTCGAAGCGCGATCAATCGCATTGATAATAAACTCACTGAATTTTATGTCGATGCAGAAAATAAAAAACTGAAGCTGATTGAACAAGCCCAAAAATTATCAGAGTTGGAAGATAACCACACTGCCATCGAATCAGCTAAAAACTTACAACAACAGTGGAAAACTGCAGGCACAGTAAAACAAAATACTGAACGCAAATTATGGAAAAAATTTCGCAAAGCCAACGACGCAATTTTCAATCGACGTGATGTAGAAAAACAGCAAAAACACGATGTCAATCAAAAACAAAGAGAGCAAGCGCAAGCAGTACTTTCTGAGCTAAACAAACTCTTCAAAAAAACCAAAACAATTGACGAATTGCATGATCTAAAATCAGATTTTAAAAAACAAT
>CALLLZ010000393.1 GCA_938008005.1 uncultured Marinicella sp.
GGCCCTGGTCATGACTGGTATATCAATGATTGGCTTTCTACTTTTAGGTCGGTTGGTTGGTGATCTGAATGATGAGCTGATGAAAATAACTGTTGTTGATGTGGTTGGTATTTTATGCTTGATGATTGCTGTTGTATTGAAATACTTACTTAACAAGGGCGAGGATTAGTTTGATTGAGCTGGGGTATCGGGAATACCATTAGAAAGGGAGCCAAATGAGTGAGATATTGCAAGTCTTCACTGCATACTGATTTATTGGATTTTAAGATGTCTTGCTTACATGTTAATACTTATTCAGAATACCTGCAACTTTGGTTTAAAATCTGGCCTTCATTATTGGCGAGATCGGTTAATAATAAACGCTTGCCCCAAAATTAAAGTAAGGAAAACAATAAAAAGCAACATGGTATTATTTAAATAATTAACAGGTTCTGGTGGTGGCAGTGTCCCTCTGAGAATAAAGGGAATTCCTAGTGGGGTGTTTAAGCCGGCATCTAAAACGGGTTCGTAAGTCATGCCATTATCTAAAGACCTTAATGCATTACCTGTATTGGTGGAACCAGTGATAGATATAGGTGGGGCCCATGGACCTGATGCACCAGAGCCAATAGACTGCCAGTCGAGCCAGTAAGTACCCGCGTCAAATGTGAGATCAATGAAGACCGAACTGACCGCAATTTGGCGGATATTATTGGCACCAGAATCCAGTTCGGCCACCCTGAGTATTCCACTGAACTGTGTGCTCAACATGCGATTGGTAGTCGTGTCTCCGAATATAATTTGACTGCCTATTTGTCCTGGGGGACCGTCCCAAATTTGTAAATTCACAGCTGTTATTGAACTGGCTTGTTCATTGGTTTGGTAAGCAAAAAAATCTATGGTTTCGATGAATAATCCATCATTTTCAACAATGAATTCATCACTCACTCTGGTGCCGGCATTTTGTTGATGACCAATTCCCAATGTGTTTAAGCCAAGGGATAAATCTTGTAAAATGCTTTCATCAGCGCCGCCTACGCCAGTTTCAGGGCTGTTGATCAAGGGCCCATTGGAGTATAAGATGTTTCCGCCACCACCAAAAGCATAAGTACTGCTTGGTTGTGGCATGATTTTAATTAAGTCAGTTTGTTCACTCACATCTTCGGTATTTGCCGCTGAGGCTATACCAGCAACCAAGCAAACAACTACTGTGAATATAAACTTAATCATGAAATTTTAGAAACTAATTGATATGTATATATAATAACTTATTCGAGATGGGTTTTCGAGGTAAAATACACCTGAATTTCATACATTTACACCAACCATAAAGTGAAAGTTTAATATCAGAAACAGCATGCAAACAGAAAAACCAACAAAGCAAAAAATTCCTCAATATATATGGGCTGTTTTGGCCATGATGTTTATTGTGATTGTGTACTTACTGGTCCAGAATAGGCAGTTAATGGGTGCTGAACCAGCGGTTGAAAAAATTGGTGAACAACAAATAAAAAAAACTGAACAAACTCAGCGAAAATCAACACCAAACAGTCTTTCTGACAAATCAAAAAAACCAAGCATAAAAAGAATTCTAAAAGACCGAAAACGAGAAGTCGAGGACATGACACCAGAACAAACTGGACTGCGGATGTTTGAAGAATTAAAAACAGTGACAGGCAACGATCGAGAACTGTTAAATGCCATAACGCAAAGGTTAGTTGAAGAAGCTGCGGAACAAAAAGCACTTGAACAGAGCTTGGCTGAAAGTGAACTGACTACCGATGAGTTTTGGGATGAAATAGAGCAAATGAGAATAGAAACCGAGGAGTATGCAGAATCATTACTAGAGCCTTTGCAATTTGATCGTTTTCGTGAAGTCAGGCAAAGTTGGGCGAAAGGACGCATCCATCCCGATCGGGATTCAAGAGAGTAATTACGGTTTCAAAACCTGGGTCATGCAACCTATGATCTGGTGTTTGGCTACCATGCCATAACTGTTACTGTCTTGGCTAACGATTGCATTGTCACCGGTAACAATGAATTGGTTTTGCGGTAATACATTCTGATATTTCGCCAGTTGTTTCGCCAGCAGCCGATTTTTATTTTGAGCTGTTACTACAAAAGTGCTCCCTGGTGTAGCAACCACTCTTTTTATAACAGGGGTGTTTAAGTTTTTGAATTTAATACCGACCACATCATTCAATACAATGTTATTTTTCTCAACACATAAACTGTTGATTTCAACTTGATCACCCGGTTGTAATGTGGGTTGCATGGAATGGCCTGATACCGTAAAACGAATGATTGTTTCGGCGCACAAGCTTGAATGGAACAATATCAACAACCACACCCAAGCCAAGCATCGCTTTGATTGGGTGTGGTTCAAACAGTTAATACTCGAAATTTGCAAGAGGGTGGTCGGCATTGAGCACTGTAGAAATGTCTCCAGCATTAGTCACATCAACTATTGGTCCAAAGCTACTGTTGAGGTCGATTGCATAATTGGTTACGTTACCAGCGGCTTTGTTATTGATAATAAAGCTACCAGAGCTGGTAACATTCAAACCAATCATATCGTTGTCTGTTATGCTGTTGCCCTCTACCAGTACATCTGTAGAAGAAATTCGTATACCGTCCATATCATTTTCGTGAGCTTTATTGTTGATAATCCAGGCATTAGCAAAAGTACGAAAACCATGGCCATTATTTAATGAAGATATATTATTCCGAACAACTGAAGCTGAAGCTATATCAAAACCATTACTCATGTTGTCATAAGCAGTGGACATTTGTACAGTCCCTCCTAAAGCCAAATCAAACCCAAATAAGGTATTGTCAGAAGCGGTACTATTAGTCACGGTTGACCCCGCTGCCACGTCTATGCCATCAGCTTCATTATCAAAAGCAGCAGAGTGAGCCACATGGCTGCCTTCGCTGGTTTGGATGCCATTATCACCGTTGCCTTGAGCGGTTGAAAAAACGATCACGGTGCCATCATCGCCTTCGATGCCATCGATGCCATTGAAACTGGCCGTCACATGTGAAATAACCGCACCAAAATCAGCCACCAAACCATCACCTGCATTGTTAGAAACAGTCAAGCGCTCAAAAATTGAATAATCGGCATTCAGTGCATTGATACCATCACCACCCCAGTTATCAATATGACCATTATAGATATGGATGTTGTCTTGATCACCCAATACAACGATACCATCATCGCTGTTGATGTCATCTGTCGCACTTAGCGTAAAGCCACCTAAATCTAAGGTCACATTATTGACATCAATGGTAATGCCATCAGCGTTCAATGTTGTATTGGTGAGGTTTTGCGTCATGTAATAAGAGCCGGGTTCGGTGATGGTAAAAGGAATTGAAGAAATTGGCGTGCGATTATCCACGCCAGCTGCCGCGATGATGTCACTGGCTTCCAAACCGTCCAGTAAATCTGCATCTAAACCAGAACCTGCACCATCTACTGTAATCAACTTGGTCAAGATCTGCGCACCAGTATCAGACAGGCTTGATAAATCGGCTGTGAGGTCTCCACCTGCATCACTGACAGTTAAAGTGCCTCCGGTGAAATCCAAACCTGTGTTTAATTCATTGGTGGCGTCATTGTCATTGAACAAACCAGCTAAACTCACTGCATTACCACCACTGATTGATAAATCATCATCCACCAAGCTTAAGGTTTGGGCGTCGGTGTTGTCTAAGTAACCAGATAGGTCAACTGTGTTGGCACTTAAAGAAAGTTGTAGGTTATCATTACTGACACTTAAGTCTTGAATTTCATTGGTGTCATTGTTGGCCAATGAAGACAGGTCGACAGAGTTGCCTTCACTGATAGTTAATTGGTTGGTTGCGAAACTTAATGTCTGGTCATCGGTATCGATGGTGGCCAG
>CALLLZ010000394.1 GCA_938008005.1 uncultured Marinicella sp.
AGGTTGAGTGAGATATTTCCAAGTAATGATACTTATGTAGTCGATCCACGGTTATTAGATGGGGCTTTGCAAACATGTTTGGTTGGACTGGTTGATCAAGGTCTATTAAAGCAGTCAAATAAATGGTCATTTGTACCGATGATGATCAAACAATTTCAAGTAATTAAAAAAATGCCAGAAATTGTCTATGTTTATATGCAATCAGATGTGGTATTAAAAAAACAACAGGACAGTTGTGCATTTAATTTGCAAATTGTGGACAGTAAAAAACGAATATGCGTTGAAATTAAACAAGTTGTTTTCAAACAATTCATTAAAACACAATCTTTCACTAAGCATTCACTTAAGTCTGCAGTTTCAATTAAGAAAAACAGGGCAGAATTATCAAACAATATACAAGAAAATTTAGACATGGCCAAGGAAGGTGAATTTAAGTCAAATAAACCTATGAGGAATCAAGCCGTGAGCAGCCAAGCCATGAGTAATCAAAGTCTATTCGATAGAACAACAGAATATTTCATCAATAACATTGCTGAAATTGCTTCTCTTGAACCGAGTGAGGTCGATGTTAAACAATCATTTAAGGAGTATGGAATTGACTCTTTTTTAACTCTAAGCATCATCAGAAACTTAGAGGATGACTTTGGTGACTTAAGGAAAACACTGTTATTTGAAGCCAGTAACATCAATGAACTGGTAGCGATTTTCATCAGTGAACATCAACAAACATTAAAAACCATGTTCAACCTTGAGCTTGTTGATGATCAAACGGCCCAAGAGGGTGATTTCGTATCTAAGGACACTGCCGAAGATAGCAATCATGAAGAACTTGCCAATTTGGGTGATGAACAAGTTGTCAAGGAAGTTGATGAGCAGATTATTGACGAAATTAGTTTTACAGATGTATTTGAAGAGACCAATGAAACACTGGCAGATATTGAAACTGATAATGAACTAGCCCAATCTTTTTGTATATTTAAAAGTCAATCGCTGGAAAAAGTGCCCCATCAAGCGAAAATCATCCAAGCGTTATTTTCACAATACGGTGGAGAGTCTGTTGCATTATCAAGAAAAGACATTGCGCCTTATGTGTTTCTTTGCGGTAAAGAACAAGGGTTGTTTTACTTTAATACGCATAAAGATATTTTACTCGCTTTCAGGTATGTAGGGCCTGATGATTATTTTCTCGAAGCGATCACAGAACTGAAAGCATATTGCAAAACAAATAAACTCAAACTTAATGTCTTGTCAGAAACATCGTTAACTGAAACGTTGAAGCATGGTTTGTCGGCCAATTCATTTGGTGTAATTCAAAGGCTTCCACTCATAGCTGAATTCAGTATAAAAGGCAGCAAGATGCGCCGCTTACGCTATCAAGTTAATAAATTTCAACAATCTGGAGCAGCTAAAACCATTGAATATAAAGTTGGTGTGGATGTAGCTACAGATGATGCAGTGGCGGGTATGATAGAAAAATGGGCAGGCATTAAATCAGGAGTGAACCCGTATATATGGCGTGTAAAAGACGAAATGGAAACGGGCTGTCTTGGTGATGCATACAGGATCTTTTTAACTTATCTGGATAACAGTTTACAAAATGTTGTGATTGTTTCTAGAATTGAATCCGAAAACAGTTACTTATTAGACACAGAGTTTTATTCTAATGAAATGGCGGTGGGTGCCATGGAGTTTGGGATCGTTGAAATTATTAAACTATTAAGGGAAGAGGGTTGTGATGCTTTCAGTTTGGGATTGACATTTGGTGCCAGTTTTATCGAGTCAAATCAAGCGGACCCTGCTGTCAGGAAATCATTTGAAAAATTGGCAGAAGATGGTATCTTTGAAGAAGCTGGAAATTTCCAGTTTAAAAATAAATTTCGTTGCGTAAACTCACCTTTATTTTTATATCGAACTGAAGATCAAGCACCATCCAATGTGATTGACATCATAATGATGATTGGTAACCCCCATAGTGCAAAGCCATTGAGCCCAGTTATCGAAACACATAATAGCGGCATTGAAGCTACACACCAAGAACAAGTTGTGCCAAAAACATCAAACACAGGAATTCTAAAACAAGCCTTTACTACAGAGCCCCAAGCACCACTCAAATCTCTTACCCCTATGATACCAATGAAGTTAGCAGATAAGTCTGTAGTGCTTAAAGCTGCTGGGTATAACCCTTTTAACCTTATCCGCGAAGAGATTGAATATGATTTGGCTACTGACTCTTGGTCAGAATTAGAATACCCCTTTATTAAGCAACGTACTGAGTTATTACAAAGCAAAAATCAAAACAGTGAGCTGCATTTGGAAGATATGATCACTGAAGTTTTTGGATTGCCTTATGTGTTACCTTTTTCAGCGGGAAGAGTGGCTGAGTCTTTCTTCTGTCCAGCATGGCCCAAGAATAAAAAATATGTCTTACAAAATGCATTGTTTCCTACATGTCTATTCCATCAAGTCAATAATGACTTTATTCCAGTTGAGGTGGTTGATAGAGAGTTTGATAACTTTCGTTCAAATCATATATTTAAAGGAAATTTAAACTGTAAGGAGTTAAGTTCTAAACTTGAAGAGTATGATAATGATGTGGCTTTGGTATGGGTCGAATTGGCTAACAATGCAGCAGGAGGTTGCCCGGTATCTATAAGTAATTTAAGAGAAATTAAATCGTTGATTGGTGACATTCCATTGGTGATCGATGCAACAAGAATTGTCGAAAATGCCTACCATATAGCTACCTATGAAAAAGAATACCTGGGTCATGATATCTGGTCTATTGTTAAAGAGATATGTTCATATGCGGATGCTGTTAATGCCAGCTTAACCAAAGATTTCGGTACTCATATAGGTGGCTTTTTTGCGACCAGAGATATTGATCTATATGCCCAAATTCAGGATGCTGTTTCTACCAATGGCAGTGGTTTAAGCCGAATGGATCGACAATTGGTTTGTCAGGCCGTTGAGGATAAGACCTATATACTAAATGCAGTAAAAAAACGCATGGATGCAGTGTCACAACTGGCTCAACTGTTAGTCAGTGGTGGTGTGTCTGTTGCACAGCCGATAGGTGGGCATTGTGTACTTATTGATCCAATGACCATCGATGGATTATCGGAATTAGCAACGCCGTTGCCGTCCTTTTTAGCTTGGTTGTATCAGAACACAGGGATCAGAGCAGGCGTGCACAGTGTGGGTAGACAGCGCAACACGGCAATGAATGATTTAGTTAGATTGGCAATACCGGTAGGAATAAGTAGCGAACAGATTCAAGACATGGCTGGTAGGTTGATCACGTTATTTACAACAGACAGCCAAATTGATGAATTAACATTGAAGAATCAACCGCAAGGTTTGTTTGGAGAAATGAAAGCCAGCTATGTAGTAAATGAATCAGTTCAACTGAATTTATCCGATAACTTAGTTAAAAAATCTGTGAGTTCACAAAGTAACTTTGAACAGTCAGTTAAACCGATTGAAAATAAGGTTGATGATAAAGCTCAAGATAATTACCAGTCTATCAATGATAAAGCAGCTCACAATCGGAACCAAGAAAAACCGTCAATGAATGACAGTTCTATGGGCAGTCGCGATATAGCCGTAATTGGTATGAGTGGTCGATATCCAGATGCCGATAATTTGACTCAATTCTGGGAAAATTTAACCCAAGGTCAAAATAGCATCAAAATGGGGCCAGATTGGGCCAGTCGTTTTATAGATGAAAATTCAAGTCAACATTTTGGTGGTTTTATAGATGATGTAGATAAATTTGATTCTTTGTTTTTCAGTATTTCACCACGTGAAGCCGAGAATATGGATCCACAAGAACGAATGATGATGGAGGTTTCATGGGAAGCATTGGAAGATGCAGGTTATCATCCTGAATCTTTGGCTGATACATTAGGGTCTAATCAAGTCGGTGTTTTTGTTGGTGCAGTTTGGTCTTACTATGAAATGTTGGGTGCTGAAAATCGACAATTAGGTGGTGGTTCAATTGCCAATTCTCAACATTGGGGTATTTCAAACCGTGTCTCATCATTTATGAATTTCAGTGGCCCGAGTTTAACGGTTGATACAGCCTGTTCTTCTAGTTTAACAGCCATACATTTGGCTTGTGAATCAATACGCAGTGGTGAATGCCAAGTGGCTTTAGCTGGTGGTGTTAATTTAGATTTACACCCAAGTAAACATCATATCACTCATGCAGCCCAATTTTTATCTGATGACGGTTTGTGTCGTGCTTTTGGTCGCGGCGGTAGTGGCTATGTAGCGGGTGAAGGTGTAGGAACTTTGGTTCTTAAACCATTAAGTCAGGCTGAATTGGATGGTGATCATATCTATGGGGTGATCAAAAGTACTGCAACTAATCATGGTGGTCGAACGGCTGGTTATACTGTTCCTAGCCCAAATGCGCAGGCTGCGTTAATTTCATCAGCTATTGAAAAAGCCAACATCAGCGCTGAAACAATCAGTTATGTAGAGGCCCATGGTACTGGGACAGAACTGGGTGATCCTGTTGAAATTCAAGGAGCCACCAAAGCCTATCGAAAATACACTCAGGCGAAACAATACTGTTCAATTGGCTCAGTTAAAACCAATATTGGCCATTTAGAGGCTGCAGCCGGAATAGCTGGTGCGACTAAACTGTTGTTACAAATGAAGCACAAACAACTGGTGCCTTCATTGCATTCACAAGAGCTCAATGAATACATAGATTTTAAAAACTCACCATTTTACGTTCAACAAGAAAAGACTTATTGGCAGCCATTGGAAGTTGATGGGGAGATCATTCCTCGAAGGGCTGGTTTAAGCTCATTTGGCGCTGGTGGAACCAATGTACACATTATTTTTGAAGAATATCAAGTCAAAAATCGAACCAGCAGCCCAATACAAGAACAACTGTTATTTGTGTTGTCAGCCAGAAAAGAAGAACAACTAAATATCCAAGCGGTTAACCTGTTGGCATGGTTGGAAGACAGTGAAAATTCGGATGTTAATTTAGCGGAACTGGCATATACATTACAAGCTGGTCGTTTACCTATGGGTAAAAGAATGGCGACATCCTCGACCTCTAAAGATATATTAATCAATAATTTAAAAGATTTTATTAATAACGAACATAATGAAGATGTTTATTTGGCTGATCCCAATACCAAATTTGCACTGGATCTATTTAATGGCAATGAAAGCAAACAGATTATCGATGTTTTAGTTAACAATGGCAGCTTTAATAAGCTGGCTAAACTATGGGTTAATGGTGTTGATATCAGCTGGAGTCATGCCAATAAAAATGTTTACAGGAAAATTTCATTGCCTACCTATCCATTTGCTAAAGAGTCTCATTGGATAAATCAATTGGTCGGTAAGGGTATTGCTGCGCATACCACACAAACTCATACATTACCCAAAAAATCTGCTGCGGTCATTCACCCATTGATCGATAAAAACCTATCGACTTCAAATTATCAAGAATATCAGAAGACATTTAATTTAAACCAATTCGTTTTTAGTGACCACATTGTTGACGGTTTACCCACGTTGCCAGGTGTAGCTTACATGGAAATGGCCAGAGCTGCAGCTGAACATGCGTCTAGTTTTCAAGTCAGTGCATTGGAAAATTTGATCTGGGCAAGCCCAATTAACACCCAAAGCTCACAAGACATCAGAATCAAGTTGAATACAAATAGCGCTAATGACGATATTACAGATTATGAAATTTGTACATTCGACAACGCTGGTAAAAAACACATCCATTCACAAGGTAAAGCGGTTTGTGTTCCACAAACACATTCAATTTTACCAAGTAAAGATATACCAGCCATCAAAGAACGTTGTAATGGCTATTTGTCAAAAACAGAATGTTATGATTTGTTGGCAACCAGAAAATTAAGGTATGGCGCGCCATTACAATCAATCAATGGGTTTCATTATGGGCACAAAGAAGGTCTAACGAAACTGAAATTGCCGA
>CALLLZ010000395.1 GCA_938008005.1 uncultured Marinicella sp.
CTTGAATTTCATTGGTGTCATTGTTGGCCAATGAAGACAGGTCGACAGAGTTGCCTTCACTGATAGTTAATTGGTTGGTTGCGAAACTTAATGTCTGGTCATCGGTATCGATGGTGGCCAGGTCAGCGGTTAAACTCCCACCCGCATCAGTGACTGTCAACATGGTACCGTTCAAAGCCACATCGGTATTCAATTCATTGGTGTCATTATTGGCCAATGAAGTCAGGTCAGCAGTTAAATTTCCCCCAGCATCAGTGACTGTCAAAGTGTTACCACTAAAAGCCACATTGGTATTCAATTCATTGGTATCGTCATTGGCAAAAGATGACAGGTCAACTGAGTTACCATCGCTGATACTGAGTTGTTTTAATGACAAGCTTAATGTTTGGTCATCGGTATCGATACTTGCCAGATCAGCCGATAAATTACCTCCAGCATCAGTGACTGTTAAGGTGGTGCCATTTAATACCACATTGGTATTCAACTCATTGGTGGTGTCATTGTCCGCAGAAGTTGTGGCTAAATTTACGGTGTTGCCCCCTGAGATAGATAGCATGGTGCCATTGAGCGCTAATTGTTGTTCGTCCATATCGTCTGCACATACCACTGATCCGTCTTGATTGATGGCATTGATCAATGACCCAGCAGGACAAATTCCTACCACTCTGAGTTGTACTTCGGATGGGTCAATTTCTAGGCTGCCAACCGTTCCTACAGCCACATATTCTGCATGTAAAGCATAGGGTGTGGCAGTGAGTTTTTGTCGTGGTGCTAAATCAGTGAATGACCCAGTGGTATCCCCATCTCGCAGGCTGATATCAAGAAACAGCTGCTCACCTGAAAAGGGTGACATACCAAAATCTAATTCAACGGTAAAGATACCTTGTTTGACCTCAACATCATTTAACTGGATGGTTGAACCCACTTGACTGCCATTATTCAGGCCATCATACAGTTTAAAGGTGAAATCAAATTCAGCATTGGCCGGGAGAACAATGTCATCTGCCCCGGGAATGATTTTTAATTCGCCTTGGTAAGTGAAGTCAGTTCCAATTGGTGCTGCATTGAGCTGGAAGACCATACCTAATAATACAATAAAGCTGAATAATGTTTTGGCCAATGTAGTTCTCATGTTGTTACCTGTTGATTTGATTGTTGTTAATTGATTGAGCTTCAAAACCATCAGCAAAAATTAAATCGCTGGTTCCATCATTGGTTCTGGCATTTGCCCAAATGCCACCAGTGACTAGGAACTGACCACCAGTTGCTGTTGTGGTTGAAGCATCGTGTTGCCCAATGGTGCCTGTAAGAGAAAATGTATCCGCAGAAGAGTTAGCACCACCGCCATCAACTGTACTTTGAGCCAGCTCGACCTGGTCTTGTAAGTTTTGAGACCATGTGATTATGCTGTACCCACATAATATCAAGACTAGCGCCAAGCGAAATAACTTGAATGTATCTAACAATTTCAAAACGTTAGGTGTTTTTTTCATTTGAAGTTTTAATGTTTTTGTAGCCACTTAAAATAGACAGCGTTATTTTAGTGTGTTGTGCTGAAAATCATTAACTGAGATTTTCCCCTTTAAATTAACTTACTTAACTATTTTATTAAAGTCAATGTAATAATTCAGCTAAGGTTTGAAAAAGAACAGTTTTCATTATTAACAAGATGAGTCAAGTCCTGTTGTCTATGAACCTGTTAATATTTGTCACTTATAATTTTTTACTGGTATTTTTCTCTGATGAAAGACTTAACCCAAGGCTCTATTCCCAAACACATCATCGTGATGGCGATTCCTATTGGTATCAGTATGCTTATCCAAACTTTGTACTATTTGGTGGACTTGTATTTTGTTGGACGCTTAGGTGAAGAAGCTTTGGCCGGGGTCAGTGCGGCAGGTAATGTTTCTTTTTTGATTTTGGCCTTAACTCAAATTTTAGGTGTAGGTACTCAAACCTTAATATCCCATGCTGTGGGCAGAAAAGATCAATCTGATGCTCAATTGATTTTTAATCAATCTATTGCTTTGTCTTTGTTACTTGGATTAGTTACTTTGATTGTGGGTTATGGTTTAGGCAAAAATTACCTTGAAGCCATTTCACAAGACGAAGGAACCATTGTGGCTGGTGTGTCATATTTGTTTTGGTACATTCCTGGCATGGCTGGCCAATTTGCTTTGGTAGCCATGGGTTCGGCATTGCGTGGTACCGGGATTGTGATGCCAACCATGATTATTCAACTTATTAGCATTGTTTTGAACATTGTTTTATCGCCGATATTGATTACTGGTTGGGGGACTGGATATCCAATGGGTGTGGCTGGAGCTGGCTTGGCTTCTAGCATCTCCGTGATGGTGGCTGTGATTATGTTGTGGTGGTATTTCAGCAACAAAGAAAAATATGTCAACTACGATAAAACCATGGTTAAACCCAGAATTAAAACTTGGCAAAGAATGCTGGGCATAGGTTTTCCTGCTGGTGGAGAGTTCATATTGATGTTCTTATATATGGCTGTTATTTATTACGCCATCAGCGGAATGGGGGCATCTGCCCAAGCTGGTTTTGGCTTGGGTTCAAGAGTGATGCAGTCGATGTTCCTGCCTGCTATGGCGATTGCATTTGCAGCACCTGCAGTGGCTGGGCAAAACTTCGGCGCAAAACTATTCGACCGGGTTAAATATACTTACCACTGGGCAGTAGGCATGGGTTTGATTATTATGATTTGCTTGACGATGATTGCATACTTTAAATCAACTGTATTGGTATCCGGTTTTTCTGATGATGCTCGCACCTTATTAGTGGCAGCTACGTTTTTACAAATCATTAGTTTTAATTTCATTGCTTCGGGTATTATTTTTACCTGTTCTGGTATGTTCCAAGCTTTGGGTAATACGTGGCCGGCCATGTGGAGCACTGCAACTCGTTTATTCACTTTTGCTATTCCAGCCATTTGGTTTTCACGGCAGGGAGGTTTCGAAATTGAACAATTGTGGGTGGCATCTGTTATTACAGTTTATTTGCAGCTGTTTATGAGCTTGTTTTTACTCCTACAACTGATTGCAGCTGCGTCTGTGCGTAAAGGTTATTGAGCACCACGTCACCTACTTCACCACGGCGCAACTCAATAACAACCC
>CALLLZ010000396.1 GCA_938008005.1 uncultured Marinicella sp.
GTGTTAAAAGTTGGTAACATAGAGCCCATCGCACCTTTGGTCATGCTGCCATTAACATCTGCAAATTTACGCCAATTTAGTGAAACAACGGTAATAATCGCTAAAATCAGTGCCATAATCATCGACCAAATCGATTTAACCTTTCCCACTTCCATGTGGCCAAATTTTTCAGTGCTTAAATAGCTGGTATCCCAAGCTGGAATCACCATTTTTTGCAATAAAAAGTTAGCCAAAACAACCACGACTATTGGCATCAGTGCTGACCAAATATTGGGTAAGTTCTGGTCTTCAGTTACCACTGGTTCATTGTTGTGATCTTGACCGTAACCATCGGCTTTATATGCTTTGATTCGACGATTAATCCACCAAAGCCCACCAAGCATCATTGCCAAGCCGGCACAAATACCAATCACCGGTGCAGCGTACATGTCGGTGCCAAAATAGCTGACTGGAATGATGTTATGTATTTGTGACGTTCCTGGCAGACAGGTCATAGTGAAAGTGAAAGCACCCAATGCTATGGTGGCTGGGATGAAACGTTTAGGTAAATCAGCCTCTCTGAACAACGCTGCAGCCAACGGATAAACTGCAAAGGCAACCACAAATGCAGAAACACCACCATAGGTAAGTAAACCACACGCCAATACAATCGCTAAACTGGCATGTTTCATGCCTAATGAGTTAATGATCGATTTAGCAATCACTTTGGCTGAGCCAGAGTCTTCCATCAACTTACCAAAAATAGCCCCCAATAAAAATATAGGAAAATACTTAATTGCGAATGAGCCCATTTTGGCCATGAAAATTTGTGTATAAATACCCAACATTTGACCGCCTTCGCCAGCCAAAACCACAGCCAACATAGCCAGTACTGGTGCTAAGATAATTACACTGACACCACGGTAAGCCAAGAACATCAACAAACCCAGTGACAACAATATACCTATCACACCTTCCACTCTATTCTCCTTCTAGCTACTTGATTGCTTTTTTACTCAAGAACCGAAAATTTTTACTGAATCGGCAAGGATTTCATAACTTTTAGCAGGTAACTCACCTGACCCTTCTGAGGCATAGTGTGCTCTTTGTTCATCTGACAACTCTTTTTCTACAAGACGGCCATAAACTTCAGCACTTCCTTTTGAATCTTTAGGTATCAAGAATGCATGGTCATTAAAATCTACCCGTGCGAAAACATCGCCTTCAGCCAAAATCATCCAACATCCTTTTTTCTGACATACACGTGTAACGTTTCCAGTGATAACATGATTCGTGGTAATGAATTTTGTTGGTTGTTTTAATGCCGTTTCAATACCCACGGCTTGGAAAACCTCATTAGGCCATTGTTGCCCAAAAACAGCTGCACCATCAATCACTTCTGTGATACTGACTTGATTTGGTTCTGAGTGACTTTTGTCCGCCTGAGCAGTCCCTGAATTAGAACTGACTTTCGCTTGTAATTCATTCAATGCTGCAATAACTTGATCGGCGTGTGTGCTGGGGTTAACTTTTTCAAAATGAACAGCAATTTGTCCTTGTGGGTCAATAATAAAAGTCTGTCTCTTGGCATAACTAAAAATTGCCATACCTCCATCCACGCCGTAATCACGGGACATTTGTTTATTGGCATCGACCAATAAATTGAATGGTAAATCATATTTTTTGATGAATGCCTGGTGTGACTCTGCATCATCTAATGATACCCCCAATACATCGGTGTTCATGCCTTTTATGGTATTATAGTTATCTCGAAATGCTTTGGCTTCAATGGTACAACCTGAGGTGTCATTCTTGGGATAAAAATAAACCACCAAATACTGCCCGTGATAATCCGCCAGCTGGTGTATTTTTCCAGACTGGTCTTCAAGATTAAAAGGCGGTGCAGGCTGACCTTGCATACTTTCGGCGTAAACCATAGAATTCATTACCAAGATAATCAGTAGTGTTATCGTGAATAAATTCATCTTTTTGGTGACCATATTATTCTCTGCAATTAAAATAGATTATTCTACCAATTTTCAATCAACTGAGAAACCATTTACAGCATGTATAACAAAATATTGCCACCTAACAGTCAAGTGCTGATCAATCAACATCAACTCAATAGTTCAATTGATCAATTGGCACAACAAATCAATCAAGATTTCGCAAATAAAGAAGTGGCATTTTTAACCATTATGAATGGTGGTATGATTTTCGCATCCGCTTTATCTACACGCCTGAATTTAGATATGGAAATGGACTACCTTCAACTCTCTCGCTATGGCAAGAGCCAAACAGGTGGTCAGTTGGTATGGAAATACCAACCGGAAATTAATATGGAGAATCATCATGTCATTCTTTGTGATGACATTTACGATGAAGGACATACCTTAGCAGCCGCTCATGCATGGTGCTTAGAAAAAGGTGCAAAGTCAGCTTCATCAGTGGTTTTAATTCACAAAGAACACAACCGCACCTATGCAGATTACAAACCTGACTATGTGGCAATGAATATCCCTGACCATTATATATTTGGCTTCGGGATGGATTTAGAAGAAAAGTTGCGTCAATTGCCTGAAATATACTATTTACCAAACACCGAATGAGTTTAAAAAAATTACATCAAGCAGCAAAAAAGGCACAGGATAAATCTTATGCGCCCTATTCTCAGTTTCATGTGGGCGCTGCCATCATTGATGAACAAGGCATTATTCACATTGGTTGTAATATTGAAAATGCAGCCTATCCTATCGGCTGTTGTGCAGAACAATCAGCGGTGTCTCAAATGATTGTTAATGGAGGACAAACCATTAAACATATTTTAATTATTGGCAGTTCTGGTGAAGCATGTCCACCCTGTGGGGCTTGCCGGCAAATTATTTTAGAGCATGGTGATAAGGAAACACAGATTCATTTAGAAACCTCTGCTGGTCAATTCAACACCCAAAGTATTGACGACTTACTACCCAATGCTTTTGATGGTTCTAAGCTAGACAAATAAAGTCATCCTGAATACAGCAAAGCGGAATTAAAACTTCAATGCCGCTCAATGAGCGGAGCCGAAGTGGTTAAGGATCTCCTAACACTGAAGTGATGGCTAATAAAAGGCGTCTCGCACACTTCGGGTGATTCTTCGACCCGCCTCCGGCTCCCTCAGAATGAACTTTTTATTGTTTCATTTCACTAGTTAAAACCATGCACTTTTAGTGCAAGGATTTTAGCTGCTACACATTTATCTTTAAGGTTTTGAAGAATATTTGACACACTTTTGGTTTGTTGACTTTAGTCAATAGGTTTTAGAGTCATCAGTTATACAGGTTGGCTGAAGCCAACTATCCATTGAAAATAAAATAATGTCTATTTTAATACCATGGAAAATTTGTCAAATAAAAACACCGGAAATATTGTTTCGAAGTAAGGACTTTTAGTCCATAGTCGTTGAGTTTGTCATCCTGAATGGAGCGAAGCCAAAAGTAGGCACCGTAAGGACGGAATTGAAGGATCAGCTTGATTTGGCGTGATGCACTATTCAAGAAAGTGATTTACGTTACGAGAATCTTCGACTCGCCTCTGGCTCCCTCATAATGACTATACTGAAAGCAAATCAGCAATCAGACAAATAAGCTTTGATTTGTGTATTTAATTTTTTATCCTGCATAGCCACATGTAGATTAGCCAAAACAAAACCCTCTTGACTGCCACAATCAAATCTTTGACCAGCCAACTTAACAGCCTGTAAACCATTGATATTAATCAGCTGTTTTAAGGCATCAGTTAACTGGATTTCTTGATTATCATCCATCTGTGTTTGACTTAAAACAGCAAACACACTTTGCGGCAAAACATAACGCCCAATCACTCCAAAATTAGATGGCGCTAAAGCCACTTCAGGCTTTTCAACAATTTCATCAATAGCTGCAAAGTCATCTTGCCAATGACCTGGAGCAATAACACCATAGCTAGAAATTCTACTTTCCTCAACAGCTTCAACACTGATGGTGGCACGACCATTAACTTCAGCAATATCTATCAACCGCCGCAATGGATTGATATCAGCCTGAATAAAGTCATCAGCCAAGATAACTGCAAACATTTCATCATCTTCAATCATAGACTCAGCCTGCAAAACAGCATGGCCCAGACCCAAAGGCTGACCTTGTGGTATGAATACCCGTTTAACCTCTAATGGTAAAGTATCTAACTTTTCAACCAAATCATATTTCTTTTGACTTAAGAATTTCGCTCGTAAATCTGGCATCGGATCAAAGTGATCACTGATGGCATGCTTGCTGGCGCTGGTGATAAAAATCAACGTCTCGATACCTGCCTCAATGGCTTCTTCTACAGCATACTGAATCAACGGCTTATCAATAATAGGCAACAACTCTTTGGGTATTGATTTAGTTGCAGGCAAAAATCTGGTGCCCATCCCACCTACTGGGAAAACAGCTTTGGTTACTTTTTTCATGTTATTCCTTTATATTATCAGCACTTTTATTGGAGTGATTTTGTTGTCTTTTTTTAATTTCTGGGTCTTTTAAAATACGCAACTCATGACCTTTGAATTCAGGCACCAACTGAGCCAGAATTTTTTTAATCTCCATTTGATCAAATTTTAATGCTGCTTGACGACCTTGTTGAATGAGCTCTGGCAATTGGTTATTCTGAAGTTGGGCTTTCTTAACGCCACTTATTTTCGGCACTTTGGTCGGCTCTAAATTCTCGATATCATAATGCAACTCTTCGTACAGCTTCTCACCAGTACGCAATCCTGTGATACTGATTTGGACATCCTTACCCTTGCCAGATAAAGCAATCATGCGTTCAGCCAAAGATTTAATTTTTACTGGCTGTCCCATGTCTAAAACCAAAATTTCGTTATCTTTACCCAGCACCAAGCTCTGTAAAATCAACTGACAAGCTTCTTCAATCGTCATGAAATAACGTTCCATCTTCTCATCAGTCACCGTAACTGGCCCTCCATTGGCTATTTGTTGTTCAAACAAAGGTACCACAGAACCAGCTGAACCTAATACATTACCAAATCTAACCGTCAAAAATTTGGTTTCACAGATTTGATTCTTGTACTGACAATACTTTTCAGAAAGCCTTTTAGTTGCACCCATAACACTGTATGGATTGACCGCTTTATCAGTCGATATCAAAACCATTTTATCAACACCGAAATCAGCACAACAATCAGCCACATGACGGGTACCAATCACATTGTTCAAAAAACCTTCACAGGCATGGGTTTCAAGTAATGGCACATGTTTATAGGCAGCAGCATGAAACACCACATCTGGTTTAGTTTGTTTAAAAATATGATACAAATGCGCTTGATTCGTGACATCACCCAAGTGCGAGTTAATAATTAAATGTTCATTACTCAACTCTTTGTCTATGGCATATAAATTGTATTCTGAATGATCAACAATACTCAGTTGGCTAACGCCTATTCGAGCCAATTGACGACACAATTCTGAACCAATAGAACCACCGCCACCTGTTACTAAAACAGATTTATTTTTGATGTAGTTAGCGACTGACTGCCAATCCAACTCAACCTTTTCACGACCCAAAAGGTCTTCTACAGTTATGGGCTGTAACTGATTAACATTAATTAAGTTACTGTCATAATCATCCGGATCCGGTGCAACACGGATGGTGCAATTACAATCGGCTAACTCATCCACCACTAATTTAATTAAATCAGCAGTGGGACTTTGTTTGGCTATGACCACCAAGTCAATCTCAAAATCCACCACCATCTGGTGGATTTTCTCTATACCGGGTTGAATTTTAACACCACGAATTTGAGTGCCAACGAAAGCCTTATTATCATCAATAATACGGATCACATGACAGGATTGGTTGCTACCGGCGTTGCGGATAAAAAGTTCAGCAATTTGCCCAGCGCCAATGATCAAAACTCTGGGCTTGTTACCATCAGTTAAATTAAAATACTTGTCTTTCCACATCCGATAAGTGATTCTAGGCCCTCCCCATAACAACACCAACAACACCGGATACATCAATAAAACACTTCGAGGAATACCATTTAAGCGATTAAATAGAAAGAAAAATAAAGCAATGGCTAAAGTGCCAATGATTGCAGATTTAACCAAATTCATCAAATCAGGAACACTGGCAAATCGCCACAAACCTCGGTACATATTAAAAGTAAAACAGATGATGCCCTGTATAACAACAACTGCAAAAATTTCAATCGACCACAATTCAATGACCGGTGAATTAGGCCAAATGCTGTAACGAATTAAAAAACACAACACCCATGCCAGCCAAGTCATGAATAAATCATGAGCCACCACTGCCAACCTTAAATGTAATGCACGTCTATTCATTGTCATTTCTAAATTGCCTTATCTTCATTCAAGTCATTTCGCCTTTTTATTTTAACGTTCCAGTCTTAAAAATTTCATAAAAACTGTCAGTAAAATAAAATATACAGCAAAAAAAGCACTGTATTGTACAAGCGAACCACTGCTGAGGGTTAACCAAACCAATAAACAACACAACAAAGTCACCAGCGCATAAATACCTGATACCTCTGAATGTGACCTTCCTGATTTGATCAACCTTTGATACAGGTGCATGGCATGTGCTTGTGTGACATTTTCACCTAATCTCAAACGAAGCATTAATGTCATGGTAGCATCAACAATGAACGTAGCATGTATCACCGCCACCTGAGCATAATTCAACGAACCAGTCTGTAAAGCAAATAAAGCCATCACCGCAATGATCCACGCCAGTGCTAAACTTCCAGAATCCCCCATGAAAAGCTTCTTTAGCCAAAGATTGAAAATTAAATAGATACTTAACACCAACACACTGGCCAATGTCATATAACTGAAGATCGTTACTTGATTATACTTATCAACAAACACCCAACCATAAAAACCCAAACTAACTATGCCATGCAAAGCGGCCATGCCATTCGCACCGTCCATAAAGTTAAATAAATTAATCCACCACAACAAGCAGAAAGCTAAAAACAACGCCAACCATACTGGTGTAATCAAACCGACTGAGTACAAAGTGACCAATGCGGCCAAAATTTGTATCAACAACCTGATCTTGAAAGACACATCATAACGATCATCAACAAAGCCCAACACGCTCAAAGCCAAAATCACATACATTGGTACCAATAAGGGAGTTAACAACAAACCAAACAAACACCATGGTACGAACATCAATATCCCTGCACCCGTTAAGGTTTTCCCATGATGTAAACTGCGTGAATTTTGTTCATCTTGAATGGCCAACTGACTGTGGTAAGCATATCGCCATAATAACAACAACACCAACAAGGCTGAAGCGATACTAAGCCACCAAAAATTATTCAGATTCAAGCCCATAGATAGGTTTTACCACACCCCAATTTTTACAACTGGGACACTGCCAGTGCAATGATTTAGCTCCAAAACCACATTTTCTACAACGCAATTTAGGCTTGTTTTTCAGTAGCTTATCAATTAAATTTTTAATGACGTTGAAATATGCAAAATCATTGCTTAATTGATTCAGCTCAACTTCATTCAGTTCGATCAAGGCATTCAAGCCCTTGAACGAAGCACGGTTGTTCAACTGCTCGGTTAAAAACTCAGTGGCATAAACATCACCTTTTTCTTTGGCATAATAACTGGCCAGTGTCAAAACTGGTGAAACGCCATTATAAGTTTCTATCCACTGCAACATTTCCCGTTCTAACTGCTCACCTTGGCCCAAAGCCAAATAACAATCAGCAAGCTCATTAATAAACAATGGAATGAATGATGAATCAGCAGCTTTAGCTGATTGATATTCTTCAATGGCAGCCTGCCATTGTTGATCGGACTGATTAAGCTTGGCACAAATCAAATGTGCACGTACCGACTTATCATCAACCCTTAAAGCTGAAGCCAAATACTTTTCAGCCTGTTCATTGTCACCTTGGTGTAAAGACAAATCTGCCAGTTCGCAGTAATAATGCCCAATTGGTGTTTGCATGTTACGGTTGGTTGCACTTTGAAAACGACTGGCTGATTTAATCGCCTGCAACCAATCTTGCTCTTGTTGATAAATTTCAACCAAAGATTGTAAGGCCTCTGGCGTATGGGCCTCTATTTCAACCAGTTCAGAAAACAACACTTCGGCTCGATCTAACAAACCAGCACTCATGTAGTCTTTACCTATTGCCAACAACGCCCGTGTTCTATATCGTTCTGGTAATTCAGCTTGTGCAATCAAAGCTTGGTGTAATTTAATGGCGCGATCAACCTCACCTTTACGGCGGTATAGATTACCCAAAGCCAACTGTGGTTCAAATGTTTCTTGAGAAGTTTCAGCCAACTGGATAAACACATCTAT
Organism: uncultured Marinicella sp.; assembly: GCA_938008005.1. Taxonomy (GTDB): domain Bacteria; phylum Pseudomonadota; class Gammaproteobacteria; order Xanthomonadales; family Marinicellaceae; genus Marinicella. The sequence continues at coordinate 8,359 of CALLLZ010000396.1, forward strand.
GGCCTTATCCGATTCGTCATTCAATAAATAATTAAGGCCTTTGAAATAACGGTGGTTCAGTTGTTGAAATGTACGTTTGGTTTTACCAGCACGCATCAGAACGGCTAAGTACAAGCCCATCAACACACCGACCAACATAGCCAGTGTTATCCACATGAACTGTGAAGTCATGAAATCTTAGCCACCGATGTGTCTTCTGAAGAATTTTCAATGGAAGCTGCTGCCTGCGCTGCGGCTGCCTGTTCATCTTGCACTCTTTTCAATTTAAAGTATTCACGTTGCCAATAAGTTTTACGTTTTTTGGCTGGCCAAGTCCATAACAACCAACTCAACAACATGCCAAATAACATACCCATCGATGCGAACGCCAACAGCATGAAACCCAGCGGCAAACTGATTTGATACCAATATAAATTCAGCTCTACCGAATTGGCATTTAAACTACTGACAGCCACTGATCCAATTAATAAGGTCAGAACCACAATCAAGGTAAATGTTTTTTTAATCATACTCATAATAGATATTATAAGTGATTCATTATCAATTTGGAGTTGTCATCTGGATAAAATACAAAAAACCTAAGTAAAACTCATTGAAACCACAAAAACACCCCAGTTAAATGTTTTCCCCTTGAATAGGCACATATCAAATCACAGCGCTGGAAACCACCTTTTGGGATAACTTTGCAACCGCATTGTCATCCAACTCATTGATTTGATCAATTGTAATAGGTGTATGAAAGGTCATGGTAATTTTACCCGGCAAAATTCGAGTCCCACCAGTAGGCATAACCCGATTTGCCCCAGATATCGACACGGGCAATATGGGTAACTTTAAATCCCGCGCCATTCTGAAGGCCCCTTTTTTGAAAGGCAACAGTTGTAAACCATTGTTACGCGTGCCTTCTGGAAAGAAAAAGACTGAAGTGCCATTGACCAATTGATCTTTGGCCGCATTCATAGCTTGAACAGATGCTTTTCTGTTACGCCGATCGACATATATATGACCCATTTTCTCACATGCAAAACCAACAAAAGGCATCTTGCGTAATTCAATCTTCATCACCCACTTAAAATCTAACGGCAAATAACCATAAACCAATAAAATATCATAAATACTCTGATGATTAGCCACCACCACATATGACTGTCCAGGTTCAATGTGAATCTGCCCCACTCTTTTGACTGAAACAGGTGTAATCCACAATATAACTCGACCCCAGGCCTTTGCTACATAACGCCCAGCAAATTGGGACATACCCAAAATTGAAAGAATACTGACCGTTATAGCAACCAGTACTGTGAGTGTCCAAGCCAAAGGATAAATGATTAACCAAACATAACCTTGAAATAAATTTGCCATAAACTTTTTCATTTCGCAATTATATAGTTTGTGACAGTATGATGATACTGGAAAGTTACAGGATTACATGATCAGCATTGGGTTTATTCTGAATCTTTAAATACACTGTAACTTTACAAAATTTAAAGATTACCCAATAGAATTGACTGTTCCATTATTTTTTAAATCGATTAAAAAAACCATCCCCAGTGTTATTTGAAACCGCTTTTTTATATGCCTTATAATCATTAAAAACATGGAACTGTGCAACAGTTTCCCACGCTATATGCGTTTCAACTTCACCCAACCAATTTCTTATCTCCATCAAACGCTTGGGCTGTGAACCAATAAGAAATAAACGACCAGCAATGTCTTCAACTTGGTTAACTCTCATTACAGTTGGATACTTCACGCTACCACCGGTCAAATAAATAACTACAAACTTACCAATTAAATCTTCAATATCCATTCTTATTTTAACCTATTCATATCGGCATTTATTATAAACCAACATCAATAGCGCGCCAGCATCACAAACCCAATCGATCAAAAAACCTTGTTCTATAAGCCGCACTTACCTTAACCACAACTTCATTTGAAAGAACCAATTGGTGACTGTTATCATCCAATATTTTCAGCTCTTTAACTTCACTCAGTTTAACAATGGCTGATCGGTGTACTCGACAAAAATCTTCAGGGGCCAGTTTGGTTTCTAAAAAACTCAAAGAAACGCGGTGCAAGTGCATGCCTTCAAGGTGGTGAACTTCTACATAATTACCACACGAATGAAAACTATACACATCATCAACAGCGATGATCCGAATTGAACCAATGGATCGAATTAATATTTTATCCAAATATTGTGCGGAATTGATTTGTCTTTTTTGCCACCTTTTCATCGATATTTGGTCGTTGGTTTGAGTTAAACTAGACTCTAAACGCTGGATGGTTTTCATGAATCGCTCATCATCAAAAGGCTTTAACAAATAATCAAATGCACACAATTCAAAAGCATTGACTGCATATTCGTCATATGCAGTGACAAAAATGATCTGCGGACACTGATCTTCATCCATCAACTTTTCAGCCAACTCCATCCCATTGGCACCAGGCATTTGAATATCTAAAAAAATAACGGTTGGTCGGGTTTGTTCAACCACTGAAAACAACTCTTTACCATTATTCAACTCCCCGACCACTTGCCAATTTTCATAAGGTTCAAGAGCTTCTCGAATATTTATTCGAGCTAAAGCCTCATCATCAACAATCAAAACTTTTATTTTATTCATCAAAAACTCCTTGCTCTACAGCATGAATTCTTCCATCTGAGTCTTCGTCTTTTGGAATTTTTACCACTGCCTTAAAATGCATGGTTTGCTGCTCGCTGGTAATTGAATAAGCCTCTCCATACAACATCTTTAAACGTGAGTTGAGATTTTCCAGAGCAATTCCAAGCCCATTAGAAGTTTTATGCAGCGCATCATCCGCTGTTGAATTAGACACTGAAAAGATCAACTGCTCATCGAAAAGACTGATATCTACAGTGACCATAAACCGTTTCTGATCACTGGCTCCATGGGCTATCGCATTCTCCACCAATGTATGTAAAATAAAAGGCGGGCAAACATATGATTCGGTGGTTTTGTCGCAAATTAATTTAAACTCAAATGAATCACCCAAACGCAATTTTTGTAGACTCACATAATTTTCAATAAAGGCCAATTCATCATTTAAACTGATAAATGCTCTTTTACTGGCACTTATGGCATATCTAAGTAAATCACCCAATCGCGCAATGGCTTTGATCACTTGAGTTTTTTCTGCCATGCGAGTTAAAGCTGAAATTGCATTCAAACAATTGAATAAAAAATGTGGGCTTAACTGTGACTGCAACGCCTGCATTTTCATATCTAATAGCTTAAATTCTGTGGCCGATTTTTGCCTAGACAATTCTATGGTATTTAATTTCATTTCCTGTGAATATTGTTGGTAAATAAAACCACCACAAGTAATAAACACCAAAACATACAGAATAACATTAAAGAAAACCGAAACATAACGGGTGTTCTTCCAAACATCTCCCCATACAGGCCAACCTTGTTGTTCAAAAGCAGCGTAGACAACATTATCCACAACAGTAATTAGCAACAACGCCACGACCAACCCGATAAAAAACACCAAAACACAAGACCAAATTTTTCCTGCTTCCACAGGTTTTTTCAAAAAAAAGTACAGTACCGTGGTTAAACCACTCCATACAGCATAAACCAGTAATGTGGTCAACATCATAGACGCAGTTAATTGAAATCCAGTTTGATACCGGGCAGCATCTAAATAAAGACTGAGCATGTAAATTCCACCCAGAATCAACCAAAAAAACAAAGCCCATAATGCCACTTTTAACTTCATAAAAGCACTTTCTCACTACCTTTTTAATTGCTTGAGGTTACACAATACAGTTCAACCAATCAAGCCACATCATCAACAAACCTAAAACAAATCACCAATCACATCATTCAGCCCATCCTTCCTCTTTTGCATCACAGTGGGGTTGTGAGCATTGTTTCGTTTAAGCATACTGAAAATGAACACCAACATTCACTAATTAACGAGGAATACTCATGAAACTAAATACAACTCAATATAAAAAACCAACAACCAACATGATCTTATGTTGGTTGATTTTTTCATTCACACCAGCTCTCATGGCACAAGAATCTGCATTTCAACGGACATTGCCTCTGGCATTTTTAACTGTTGATGCGCTGTTAGGAACAACCGACGGAACTATATATTCAGCCGAAGGTTTCAATGGTACACGAATATTCAAAACCACTCCTGATGGAAATACAACGGTTTACGCCTCTGGCTTGAATGGCCCCATTGATATGGCATTAGATCAAGCCGGCAACATGTTTGTAACAAACTTTTTAAGTGCCAGTATCAGCAAAGTTGATATCAATGGTGAAGTAACTCATTTCGCTGACACCCTCCCCTTCCCCGCCGGCATTGTTATTGATGACAGTGGTAACCTGTATGTATCTCAATATGGTGCAACAGACCCTCAGACTGGACTTGGTACCGGTGACGCAGTCCAGCTTATTACCTCTGCAGGCGAAGTCAGCATTTATTCACAGGGAGACCTATTATCAGCACCAGTAGGTATCACTTTGGATGAAACTGGCAATGTATTCACTGCCAATCTTCACAATGGCCGGATCATCAAAATCGATGCCAACGGTGAGCAACATTTTATCGCCCGTCCCACGCCACCTGAAGCTGTTTTTGCCATTGGTCATCTCGATTATGCAGAACAGCGTTTATACGCCACTGGTATCCAAACTCAAGCACTATATAAAATCAACCCTGATAATGGTCGAGTTAAAACCAAAGACATCAGCAATCGAGTGACCTTTCCCAATGGCATTACTTACGATGCACCCAGTCAAGCCATGGTTGTTTCTCCGGGTTTCAACAACGTAGCTCAGTTGGTTCGATATCGTGTGAGACAGAGAAACTAACCGATGAAACTTTAAATTAATCATTCAAAGTTTTTCTATCCAACCTATGAAAGGAACATTCGCATTCCTTTCATAGGTTAAATCATTTATTTACCTGCCTCCACACCCAGCTCTATTCAAAACCATACCCGTGGCGCATTTGGAGTCATTTTAAATGAATTAACTCTAAATAACTGTGATTGTGTTGCTTCTATCACTTGATTTTAGCTTGCAAGCTTTTTCTGTTTTTACTTAACCATACAAAACTGAAAGATTCTCTACCTAGATTCCTGCTCTCGCCTACCGGCTCGGCTGGAATGACGAGGATAAGTAACACCCGTAGTGCATTTGGAATGATTTTATTAAAAAAAACATAAAAACCCATCGTCATTACCCGGCTTGACCGGGTAATCCATAGCGAAGCGGGTTCGAACGCAGTTCGAAAATATGAAAAACTGACTTTTTTCAACTTAACT
>CALLLZ010000397.1 GCA_938008005.1 uncultured Marinicella sp.
GTTCACCACCATTAGCTTGCCAATTATGATTTTTGTCATCAGCTTGTGAGTGAAACACGGAAAAAATTAAGAACAGAAGAAATAAGAGTTTTTGCATAATCATGGTTATTTTATTTGATTACACTTAATTGTAATAGCTGTTACAGCATTAGAGAAGTTAAATCAATTAAATTTTCCAATCTATGCTATTTTTATGAACTGACTCAAGGTATTGGTTACATCTTGAAAAATGCCCACAACCCAAAAAGCCGCGATGTGCTGAAAGTGGAGATGGGTGAGGGGCTTTTAAGACCAAGTGCTGTTGTTGATCAATGTGCATGCCTTTCTTTTGAGCATAGGCACCCCACAACATAAACACCACGTGTTGACAATTTTGGTTAACAACTTCAATGATTTTATCCGTAAAAAGTTCCCATCCTTTCCCTTGGTGACTGGCAGCTTGAGCTTGCTCAACGCTCAACACACTGTTAAGCAATAACACACCTTGTCGCGCCCAAGTTGTGAGATTTCCCTGATGATTCTCGATACCTAAATCAGCTTTAATTTCTTTGAAAATATTAACCAGAGATGGGGGTATCTTAACGCCATCTGGAACTGAAAAAGACAAGCCATGCGCTTGACCTGGGCCATGGTATGGATCTTGACCTAATATCACCACCTTAATTTGATCTAATGGTGTGCAATTCAGGGCATTAAACATCAGAGAGCCTGGTGGATAAATGATTTTTCGAGCTTGCTTTTCTGACAACAAAAACAATTTCAGCTCTTGCATATAAGTTTGATCAAACTCACCTTGTAAATGCGCCAACCAACTACCATCAATTTTAGGACTCATTAACTCACTCAGTTTTTTCTCGGTGGAACTGAGTGAATCGGATTTGGAATTTGATTTTCTTTACCAGCGCTTCTTGATTAACAGGTTTGCCAATCATATCATTAGCACCTAAATGCAGGATCTGCTTTTGATTTTCAGTATTTTCATCGCCTGTCATGATGACAACGGGCATTTCTATTTTATCCAACCCCAAATCATTACGAACATAATCCAAAATTTCCAATGCTGTTTCGTTGTTCTTCAGGTAATAATCAGTCAGCACCAATTCAAAACCTTGGTAGGCTTCATCTCTGTCTGTAATGGCTTCCTTAGCATCAGTCACACTTAATGTGTGAGTGATCTCTATATTATGGTTTTGTAACAACTTCTTAGTCGCATGGGCAACCACAGCTGAATCCTCAATATAAAGAATTTTGCCATTGATTTGATCATCAGGCCTAAGTAAGCCACGCAAAAATATTTCTAAACCTTTTTGGCCTGCCGCTTTATCAATATAATCAGTCACATCACTACTCAAAACCCGATCTTTAAGACGATTATCAACATCTCCAGACACAATAATGACCGGTAAATAATGATGGTTCTCACGCACATATTGACAAATCGCAGTGCCATCATCATCAGCCAGACGTAAAGCTGAAATGATTAAATCAACTCGATTGTTTTTCAGAGTTTTAATTGCTTGTTCAACGGTCTCAACACTAAAAACATCGGTATAAGGACGAATTTTCTTAACCAACTTCTCAGTCAAAGTTCGGGCCAACTTTGAAGAATCTGCAATCAATACTTTTTGGGATTCACTCATGCCAATATTGTACACCAACCCAGGTGATTCTTTTCAGCCAATCATATTTTTTGTGTGGGTCATCACAATGTTACAGTTGAGGATTCTATATTTCATAGTACAGCTTTCCAACAAACCTTGAACAATCGTGCTTTTTGTTTGTAAAAAAATTAAGACGCCTCCTTAAAACCATTTTTAACCCGTGGTGTATCTGGAGTAAATTTTATAAAAAGAACACTAAAAACCACCATCATTACCCAGCTGTCTTGAAAGCCCTACAGTTGGTGATCAGGTAATCAATAGGCCAGGGATTGGGGGTATTGCGATTTGGACGAAGCACAAGAAGCGATATTGGAATGCCCTAGGAGGTGAAGCGGGCTCGAACGCAGTTCGAAATATGAAAACCTAACTCAATTCAAGCTAAATTGAAGTTAAGTGGCTCCAAATGCACCACGGGTATTTTTAGGAGTTAGATACTGTATTAAATCAAAAATTTCATCATAACCTAAACCCAATGCACCTCCCTGATTATTAAATACTGATGGATCATCCAAGACTTGATGTAATTAGGGTTTTAACAGTCACTGAGGAGTAATAAATGATATGTTCAATTTAGTCACATCATCATTAATAAAAGAAAAGTGTATCTTCTTAAATTGTTATTAACCTATAAAATAGATATTTCAAACAATCGTAAAAAATCTATAATTAAACTTCGTCAAGGCATTCAAAAATTATTACCCATGAAAGTTAACTTAACTATTAAAAAATTAAAGATTGGTTTTTTACTAACGTTGTTATTAACTATAGATTCATGGGCTCAATTTTCACACTTTGACAGTCCTTTTAAAAAACGAATTAAAGCCATTTCACAAGACTCTAAAGGTTTGATTTGGATTGCATCCAATGACACTGTTGCTAACTTTGATGGTCATCAATTTAAACAGGTCGATTTAAAGAACATTGAAGCTTTGGGTCCGATAACAATTACAGATATGGAGTTCATCACAGATCAAGAACTATTAATAGCCACACTGAACCATGGACTTTTGAGTTACCCAATTAATCAATCCGCACAACCTAAAACCATTGTTTTCATTCCAGAAAAAACCATCTTCAGCATAGAAAAAACGTCTCAAGGCTTATGGGTTGCGACAAAAAATGGCCTTTATTTCCTTAATAATTCAACCCATAAATTTTATCAATTCCCAGAGCCAAAACGCTTCATCAATAAAATAGTGAATAAAGACAATGAAATAATTATTGCATCTTTTAACCATTTAATTAGTTTTGACATAAAGCATAAAACCTTCACCAATCTGCCCTACCCCTACAGTGATAAAACCCAATTGATATTTGATCTCCACGTAAATCAAAGCAAATCCTTGTTTATTTCCAGCGACCAAGGTATTTATGAACAAAACCCTGTCACATCTGAGTGGTCACTCAACGATCATAATCCTGCGCAATGTATTGGCGTAGCTCTGACTTCTAGTGACGATACTTTATGGATAGGTACTGTAACCCAAGGACTGATCAATAACGCCAGTTACTCAAAAAACAAACACTTTTTAACCTCAAATTCAAACATTGCCAGTAATAATGTAACTGCACTTTATAAAGACCAAAATGCCAACTTATGGCAAGGTTTTAATGACGGCAGCATAAGTATTTCTAATCCCAATGCTTTGGCATTAAAGTTTAATCAAGATCAATTAAATGAGTCAGGCTGTAAAAACCTCAACCCTGTGTTTGATTTTTCTGAAGAAAGCAACAAACAACTTTGGGCAGCCACAGCCCAAGGAGTTATTAAAATAGATCACTTAAATCGATCTTGCATAACAGTCAAACTAGTCAATGAAAGCTCTCCATACAAACACAAAACCTCTATTCCCAAATTAATATTTACTGATAACAAAGATAACCTATGGGCCTACTATCACAATTTTGGCTTGGCAAAAATTAATTCAGATGACCAGGCCTTGTTAAAAATAAACCACCCTATTGATCAAGATGAAATGTCATTCCATCATTTTATTTCCCATACTGATTCAAACACATTCATACTTGCCAACACCAAAGGGTTATTTTCTTATAGTCTTGATCGTAAAGAACTGACCAAATTAAAACCAGAATCTAAAGCATTGGAAAATAGTTTTGTTTCTGACTCTTTCCCTATAAACAAACAAAAACACCTTTTAGCCACAAATCAAGGCGTTGCAATATATGATCACACTGGTTTTAAAATTGACTCTGACATACAAAACCAATTGCCGACTAAAAGAATCCAAAATGTTTTTAAAGACTCTGCCAGCAATATATGGATAGGTACCGCTGACTCGGGACTATTTCGCTTCAATCAAGAAAAAAAATTAGTGAAACATTTTGATCACCAATCACTATTTACTATGAATGAAGCAATTACTAACATACTAGAAGATGATCATAAAAACCTGTGGATCAGCTTAGAATCTCATTTAATTAAACTTAATATCCAAACCAATCAAATTAATGTGATGGATATTGATGATGGTTTGAACGTTAAAACATTCATTAAAAACTCAAGCATCCGTTTACAAGATGGTCAAATGTACTTTGGAGCTAATAATGGCTTCATATCTTTTTACCCAGAGCAGATCAATTTTAATACCAAACCACCATCAGTTATCTTCACCAAGCTAACTCGTTTTAACAAAGAAGTAAAACCTCAAATTAACTATGATGGCTTTCAGATAGACCAATCTATCAGCACCCTAAAGCAACTTTCTTTGTCACATAAAGACTATGTCATCGGTTTTGAGTTTGCAGCTCTGGATTATACCGTTTCACAACAGAATAAATATGCGTACAAACTAGAGGGCTTTGATCCGGACTGGAACTATGTAGATGCCAATAACAGAAAAGCCACATACACCGATTTACCCAGTGGTCAATACACATTTATAGTCAAAGCCAGCAACAAATATGATATTTGGACCGAGCCGAATACTTCTATCGATATTTTGGTCAACCCAGCCCCTTGGTTCTCGTGGTGGGCCTGGTTAAGTTACACCAGTATGTTTATATTTATGGTTTGGTATTACATTAATAAGAAAACCAGAGACAGTCAAAAACAAGCCGCATTATTAAAACTTGAAGTTAATAATAAAACTCAAGAGCTCAATATACAGAAACAACGAGTAGAATCTTTGCTGCATAAAAAAAACGAGTTGTTCTCCAATGTTTCTCACGAATTCAGAACACCACTGACCTTAATACTTAACCCATTAAAAGAAGTGATCCACAACGGACAAACTGCAAAAGACATTAATTCTTTACAATTGATCAATCGCAACGCCAATCGACTGTTATCAATGGTAGAACAGTTATTGCAGTTGGCCAGAATTTCAGACACAGATAAAGTCACTAAAAATGACCATCAGACAAGAAGCCACATCCATGCCATCGTAAGCTCATTCCAAAACATGGCCACCACTAAAAAACTTAAGTTAAATTTGGTTGAGAACCAAGATGCAACCATTCACGTAACTGACCAGTGTATTGATGCCATATTAGGCAACCTACTTTCCAACGCGATTAAATACACGCAATCAGGTGGACAGGTTCAAATCGCTGCCACCATTGAGCATCAAATGTTCACACTTAAAGTACAAGACACCGGTGCTGGATTATCTGAAGAACAACAAAAAGATATCTTCAAAAGATTCAAGCGCTTGACTTCGCATCAGGAAATCGAAGGCATTGGTATCGGCCTTGCTGTGGTAGAAGAAGTGGTCAAAATCAACCATGGAAGCATTGAAGTCGAAAGCGAAATAGGCATTGGCAGTGAATTCATCGTAAAACTCCCTTTGCCAGAATCTCTGGAACCTTCAACCCCATCGAATAACGATCTATCAAACAGCTCACTGATCACACAACTGGCTAACCAATTACCCTCTTCACAGAACCTCATAGAGATTAACCAAACCCAATCCAACAACAAACTCAATAATATCTTAATTATTGAGGACAATTATGACATGCGTAAGCACATCGCCAGCATCACCCAGCTTCGTTACAACACCATGACAGCCAAGCATGGTAAGGAAGGAGTGGCTATGGCCATTGAGCACATTCCAGATTTAATCATTTGTGATGTGATGATGCCTGAAATGGATGGCTTCAGAGTCAGCCGCATAATTCGCTCAGACGAGCGTACGTCGCACATACCACTAATTTTATTAACCGCATTGAATGACAGAACCAGTCGCATCAAAGGTTGGAGAGAACATGTAGATGCTTATATGACCAAACCATTTGATCGAGATGAATTGTTGACCCAATTAGAAAGCATGCTCACCATCAGAGATATTTTGAAAAAAAAGACGGGTCAAAATTTATTCTCATCGAGCAAAGGCCCAGCTAAAAGCCATATCACATTGCCTAAGAAAGATCAACAATTCATCAATAAATTGATGGGTTTGATAGAAAAAAATTATACCAACCCAATGCTTAACCTCTCACTGTTAGCAGATAAAATGGCCACTTCAGAAAGGCAATTACAAAGAAAACTCAAAGCCTTAACCGATCAGAATCCGATTGATTTGCTCAGAGAGTTCAGGTTGAAAAAAGCCAGTCAATTACTCAAAGATGGCTATCAGGTCAGTCTTATAGCCGATGAATGTGGCTTCAATTCCATTTCATATTTTTCATCCTGCTTCAAAGCCCAATACGGTATACCACCAAAAAAATACCAACAGACGAACACTAACTAACTTGAACCTGCAATTTGAGAACTGATCAATTGTAGATTCAAGCTCGTTTTTATTAGTTTTTTAATTTTAGTATCGTCTAAATGGGTTTTAAAACTTAACGACTCAGGGTAACCAACCTCCTCGTTCAAAACAGGAAAAATAATGTGTTTATTGAGATCTCCTGAATCCGTAGTATATACATAATCTTTTTGATAGCAGATAAAACGTGAATAAAGCCAGCCCCAAGCCTTTTACTCAAGAGTTCCCTGATCAGATCTGCATATTTTTTGAACGCATCTTTTTTTGGTTTGAATGTTTGAAATGGGGAGCAAAATTACTGTCAGTAGTATTATTTTTTTCTGTTTATACTGTTTAACTCTGTCTTTTTTATAAAGTGTATTGAGCTTATATTTAAAGTTTATTTTACTTAAAATATTGGGCTTAGCGCTGCTCAGCCCAATCCTACTACTATGCTGGCATGTATTTTCAATTAGGCAGTTTAAATATTATTTTGTAAGTGGCCTCATAGTCTACATTTTTGCCATTAACCCTTTTAGGTGCGAATTTATATTTAAGCATTGCCCTCACAGCTTCCCGATCAAAAATTTTTTTCGGGTATGAATCCATCACAACAGCGTTCTCAACACTGCCATTTTTGTTGATGGTAAAACGCATTTCAGCCCACCCTTCAACCCTGTTTTCAAGGGCAATCTTAGGATATTGAGGTGCGATGCTAATGATTGGTATGACTTTGTGCTTTTCTGCATGTAAATCAAAAGCCAAAAATGTAATCAATATGAATAAAAATAATGTTTTTGTCATGTCTATACCCCTATGTTTATCTGCTTAAGCAATGAAGTCAAAAAAGGTGAATTGCTTATTAATATGAAAATTGTTACATAAATATCTATAACACCGTAAATTCTATCTCGATCTTGGCTGTTTTTTTATTGGAAATGTTTTGAATAAGCGTCGCAGAAACGCCTCTTGCTTAAAATCTGTGTGTATTTTACTTTTTAAAAAATATGAGTTAGTCCACAATAATTGGCCATCATGTGATATCAATGCTGCATTGAGTTGATTGGCTGATACCGAGTGTCGTGTGAATAGGCCCAATGTTAAGATAGTACTGGCTACGGCTTCACCAACCGCTTTTTTGGTGGGCACTTTTGAGCCTGTGGTTATTAGAATAAGGACCGCTTCATTTTCTGATAAATTCAATTCATTGACCGCAGAATAGTTCTCTTCAAGCATTCGGCTCCTGTATTGTTTGAGCTCTTTTCGAGTTCTAGGCCATGCGTAAGTACGACCCACAATATAATCTAAATGGGTTTTAAAATTGAGCGACTCTGAGTAATCAACACCTTCATCAAGAACCGGAAATATGATGTGCTGGTTGATGTCCTCTACATCAATCGTATATACATTTTCTTTTTGATATAAACCCACAGCAGATAGGGCATGCGTGAATCTAGAGTTAATTCTTTTAGCCAACATCTCTTCCAAATTCGCAAACATATTCTGGCCAATTTGTTGATTAAATGGCAGATGTAATCCAGACCTCTCTTTATCCACAGGTTCGAAAATCGTTGTGTCAGTTACGACATAAACCGTCTCCAATGCTTTGATATGTTCAGCGTGTTGTTTAAATTGGTCTTTCTTTGCCTGAACGGCAGAAAAATGAAAGGCAAGTACAACTATAGTTAATAATTTATTCATGTTTTTTCTCATTAGCTCAATATTCAAATATGTCACTTTCTAAAAGCACCTTCAGCTCAGTTATCATAAATAAAATGTTGGGCTTTGCGTTGCTCAGCCCAACACAATCATATTTATTCTATTCATCTTTAAACTTTAAGTCTCTATTAGGTTCCCATAGATATATTGAGCCTGTATCTTGAAGACTGGGCCTATATGGCGCTGGATCTGCATCAATAAATACAACTGGCACACCTGTTTGATTAGCCATGTTTTGAAAAGTTCTTGAGTTAGTGGTCATGATTTGATCTGCACCTTTTCGCATGAATACTAAGCTTGTCATCCCTCTATCCTTAGCAGTAAAAATTGAACTTTGTGCCTCCCCAAACATACCAGACCTTGAAGTCGGGTCACCTTGAATAGTTTCATCTAAGAAAGTCATGTGAGAAACAGCTGATGTAACTATTTCCCCATCAATATCAAAAACTGCCAAGCCCATGATATTATTAGAATTTGTCACATCTATTTCTATTTTTAGCTTCCTAGATATATTACCAAAAAGCACTCGAAATTGTTTTTCAGGAATATGACTGGCCATGTCTTTAAACATCAATGCCCTAATAGTTTGCTCATTGTATTCACCTATTTCAGTTGACTTTGCTAGTAATTGAAACTTATCAAGTTCTTCGATTCCTTCAATATTGCTGTTCGTCTCTTGTGTACTATCATCGAAGATATTTGTACTTGGCCCACCAGTGGATGATATACCACCTCCTGAGTTTTGATTAAAGTTATTTGACTGTTCAGTTTGTGGCCCTTTGGTTCCAATAGAATCTTTACCATTTACGTTTCTATTGACACTTGATGCACTGGAGTCATTTTGACTTTTTCCTGAGTTACTTAAATATGCAGCTGGTAAACCGTTTCCAACAGCACTATTGTCTTTTCCAAATCGTATGTTTGAACCAGTTACAGTGAAAGTATCCTCGCTTTTGTACCCAGTTGGGTCAGTTCCACTTAGGGGATTATTAAAAATATAAGTATAAGGATTCATCGACTGTGTGCTGGTCGGCTCTTGAATAAACGGATCAACACTCAAGAACCTCCCGTTGTTATAGTCATACATACGACCATTCATATGGATCAATTGCATTTCATCCAGGTGTTCGTGGTTGGTGAAGCCGCGTTTAGAGATGTCGATCGCACCCTCATCCAGTACCACAGCACCCTTGTTGTCTATGCTTGCAGCATCAAAGCTTAATTTGGCCTTGAATAAACCACCGCCATTAGCCGACCAATCGCCATTTCTGGGTTTACCAAAGGCATCATAGCTCTTGGTATGCAACACCTCGCCATTTTCATCAAGGATCTGAGTGGTGGAGCCCAATCGATCCATTTGCATAAAATTCACTTTTGTTCGATTATTACGATCCCTGGTAACAGTTAGGTAACTGGTGAGGTAGTATTTTTGTTCTTCTAATTCTCCAGTGCTAGCATCATAGATTTCTTCATAATCTTTATTGGCATACAAGGTAATCTCATTATTAATGGCATCAACTTTGCGGTATCGTTGGGTATCAGCACCGTAATTAAAGGATAAATTCTGTATTGATCCAGCAACTTCACTGGAAGACTGTACCAGTAGGTTATTGTAGTCATATTTGTAGGTTGCTGTTTCAATGCCATTCAAACAATCAAGAATCCGATTGCCACGCCTGTCATAGTTATAATCAATGGTTATACCCAAACCGACCAAGTTATCTGCTTGTGTAACTGCATTAGGCCCAGGTGTACCATCTAAGTTATCACCGCTGTAATTTTGTACACAATGCAGGCCTCCTCGATGTGTTCCATACGAATATTGATCGCTGAAGTCACTTTTCTTTTTGATATTACCTAAACCAGTAACATCATATTCATAATTTTTAGCTGTAACACCTGAACCAAATGACTCGGTTATTCGATGTAGCTTATCGTATCTAAAGGTTTCGCTGGCACTGCCATTAAATGTAGGACTGACACCACTTCGATTCAATTCTTGCTTGAGGATATTACCCCAAACATCGTATTGGTAACCCAGTTTTTCCAAGCCACTATCTGCGGATTTATTGCGAATTTGCGCCACTTGTCCGGTACTCGAGTAATAATCGGCTTCTGTTGCCATATCGGGATTATTATTAAAAATGCGTCCGACTTCTTGCCCACGGTGATTCCAAGCATTGATTTTCATCAGCTCTTGACCTGTGGTGGCTTCAATTTGATGACTTAGTGAACCATGATAATCGGTGTAACGATTTTCAATTGAATAAGTACCATTGTAGATGGTTTGTTTGAGGCGATTGTAATAGCCATCGTAACGGTATTCAGTAATGTATGTGGCATCTGGAAACCCTTCTTCTTCGCTCACTGCTTTGTATAAAACGGTTCGTTCTGAAATCATCCGATTACTTTCATCATAGTCGAATTCTTTCTTGTAGCGTTCTTCAAAACAGTTAGTACCACAGGTGTTATCGGGCAAATTACTTTCACGTATCACAGATGTCAACTGCCCCAGCACCAGAGAATCATATTCATAAGTATCTCGGTAAGAACGTACACCAGAAACTGGGGCGCGATTGGCACGGACATTGCTGTACTGATTGGTAATTCGACCCAGGTCATCGTATTCGAAATAAGTGGCATATGTTTCTCCCTCATATTTCTCTGATATGACTTCACCAAAACCATTGTAGCTAAATAGTTTGGTACCCATGTTAGGATCCTCAACCTGAATTTTTCTGCCCAGCGCATCAAAATAAGTGGCAATCGTGTTTCCAGCGGCATCGATGAGATGAGATGGGTTGCCCGATGCATCATACCGATAATGAACAGAATGATCCAAGGCATCTTCAGTAGTCAACAGTCTACCGGTGGCGTCATAAACGCGAGACATAAGCAATGTATTTACGCCTCCGGATAACTCTGGACAGGTACTGTTACTGTTTCCAGCTCTGACTTCAGTAAACGCACCTAAGTGATCATAACTGGTATTGATGGTGCAATTAGCTCCCATGACATCATTCAAGCCACCAGTGGTGGTGATTTTTTCAATCACCCGACCTTGTGCATCTGCCACTGAAATACTCGGATAAGTCAAAGCTGTATTCAGCGCTGCACCTTCTGTTTTAGTGAACGGCTGTGTACCGATGACATTGATACCCAGCGGAGAAGTGATGTTGACTACATAATTAGAGTTAGTTTGGCCTCCAACACCACTGTCCGAATGCCAGGTTTGAGTTAGCACAGGGTTATTGGCACTGTCGTACCAAGTTTTGACCAGTGGTTGGCCATCTTGGCGCTGCTCACTGTAATACTTCAGCTGTGGTGTTCCAGAGATTAATTCACCTTGGTTAACTGAATCTCTAACTGCTTTGACAATGCTGTTTTGTTCATCCGCACAGGTGGTATAACAATTACGCATGGCCGTATGCACAATCGGCACAAAGCCATCTGATGCCTCCCCAACGCTGTTACTGTTATGCATTTCCTCAGTCAATTTAAAGCCAAAGGCATCGTAAGTGGTGATCACAAAATTCCCATCTGGCAGAACCGATTCTGTCACTTGGCCCGTATTGACATCATAAACAAAATCTGATGACTGGTTAAACCCCTTGGTGTTTATTTGGATTATCTGATTGGGGAAGTAGCCTTGGTAGACTGAATAATCTGTATTAATTCTGCGGCTCGCCAAACGATTACCAAAATGTTTGGTTGCTGTCGCTTCTATCTCTGTGATGTTACCGAACGCATCATAGGTAAAACTGTTTCTAAAGATATTGTTGTCATTAATTACAGAGGAACAGCTGCTGGGGTCGTCGAGTTGATTGATGTAGGTATATTGACACTCCAGTTCACGTTTAGGATTAATTGTATAGGGTTGCCAAAAAAACCGACTTTTGGTGACATGGTTTTGACCGTTGTTAGGTGATGAATTTTCGACTGTGGCCTTATCTAACCTATCAACCCACCAATTGATTTCATCAGCAGTATAATATTCATTTGAAGTTACTGTGGTTTCAGATCTTAAAAGGCTGCCATTATTAGCAATGTCATACGTATTGATTGTGTCTGATTGGTTAGTGATATTGCCAAATGTGTCATAATTTAAAGTCATTTCCATGGTTGATGTCATGGCGCCTCCATTAAGTTCACGATTGATGCTCTCTTTATGAATCAATGGATGATAAACTATCGCTGTATCAGTATCAAATGACATAGCGGTGGTTTCACAACTGTATGGTTGTTCCACATAATTCTGACCGGCATAACAATAATTTTCTTCATTCACCACCACTTCATTCAAATTTGCATCTCTTTTTGTAATCCTGATAGATTCTAATTTTCCAGCCATTGGAAAAACCTGGTGAAAGGTAGATTCAGAAACAGTTTCATAGCGAACAGATGTATCCATGTCATCCGGATTAGATCGAACCTTAATTTTTCTGAAACCCTGAAAACCTCGTCCTTGGTTGTTGTAAACCGCCTCTTCATAGGCGTATTCATTCAATGTATTGTTACCGTAATTATTGGTTTGGCGCATTTCAGCAACCACATACATGGAAGAGTTGAAATAAAAATGCTCACCAGCAGCAAAATCTTCATCAACATAGGAATCCGAATTTAATCGATCTGGTACTGAATACAATGGGAAAGTATCACCATCTGGTCTGTCATCCGGATGAGTAGACAAGGGTTGGTATTTCCATTCAGTCACCAGATTAAGTGTGGGCTTGGTCACTGAGGCGACTAAACCAGAGACTGTACTGTCGTTACGCGTGACAAAGAACTCACCAGCCACAGTGTCACCTGCAGTGACCACAATGTTATTAGCAATGGTGGTTTTGGCCATAGTCAGTGATTGGCCTGGGTATTCATCATTGATATACTGAAGCAATGTTGGGTTAGCGTCATCAAACTTAAT
>CALLLZ010000398.1 GCA_938008005.1 uncultured Marinicella sp.
TTTCAATTTTACTGCTTCATCAAATGGAGACATTGGTCACGACTCGACTTGGTTAAAAACTAACCACGCCATTAATCCAATATATTTCAACTAGTTACAGAGTTATTAGAAAGTAAAATGAAAGCGAATAATGCTAAATTCTTGTTTTATGACACACTTATGACCACTTGTGTATAAAAACAACATGTCAATACAAAAATTAACTTTTTTAACTACCACACAAAATTATTATATTAGCTATTTTGCATATTAAAAAATAGCTAAGTATGCCAATTGTTTGAGGGTCACACTTTTGAACCTAAATATCAGGAAATAATCTCATAACCATCATGACCCTGATTGAACCATGACAAACCTCAAAGCCACATAGAACAACTCATCAAAGCTTGCAGGCTTTAAATTTATTCTAGAATTAATATGTTTAAAGTAATCGTGGGGCATTTAGAGTGAGCTTAATAAAAACAAGCACTGGATTACCTTCATTCTTTGTCCCTGAACACAGAATCTGGACTTTCGACCCTACAGTTTATCTGATAAATGACGCACCTAGATTCCTGTTCTCACTCAAGCTCGACTGGAATGACGAAGCTGAGTGGAAACATTGATCAGAAAAAGCGCCAAATGTACCACGAATTTAAGGTAATAATAAACTGACAACAAGAAATGGCCCCATAAAAAACATCCTTGACTTATGTCGACCCTTGGCGAGCCTGCGAGTCAGTCAGGTCAACTCATATAAATCTCTGAAGAAGTTACGGCTTTTTGCCAAATAAAAACACCAAAGATTACACGTTTTAGATTAATTCCAGAATTGATATGTTTAAATTATCAATCTGGCAAAAAGAAGTGGCCTCATAAAAAAACACCCTTGACCCATGTTGGCCCTTGGCGAGCTTGCGAGTCAAACAGGACAACTCATCGACGCTTGCAAAGGGGTTGCGGTTTTTTGCGTAAATAGATTTACCAAGCAAAGAACTGACCTACTTAGCAAAAAGAAGCAGCCCCGTAGCAAACAACTCAATGGGCCTCGTCCCAATTCTCTCCAACCCCATAATCCACAACCAACGGCACATCCAACTTAACCACCCCTTCCATCACTGCCTTTATTTTCATCGCCCATTGGGTTGCCACACCCTGTTTAACTTCAAAGACCAATTCATCATGAACTTGCATGATCACTCTGATATCGTCAGCTTGGTGAACTTCGTCATGTACTGCCAACATGGCTTTTTTAATGATATCAGCAGCCGTTCCTTGCATCGGCGCATTGATAGCGGCTCGTTCTGCGCCAGCTCTCACCCGAGCATTGCGGTTATTAATTTCAGGAAAATAAAGCCTTCGACCGAACAAGGTATCCAAATAACCTTGCTCGGCAGCCTGTTCTTTGACTGAATCAATAAACCCTTTCACTTTTGGGTATTGAGCAAAGTATTGCTTCATATAGTTCGATGCTTCTTTGCGTGAAATATGTAACTGCTTACTCAAACCAAATGCACTCATTCCATACATTAAACCAAAATTAATCGCTTTGGCTGCCCGACGTTGCTCGCCACTGACTTTATCTAAGGCGGTATCAAACACCTGTGAAGCGGTTTGACTGTGCACATCTACACCTTCATTAAACGCTGCTAACAAATTTTCATCTTGTGATAAATGCGCCATGATGCGCAGTTCAATTTGTGAATAATCTGCAGCCATTAGTTGCCAACCATCTGGCGCAATAAAAGCTTTGCGTATTTTTCTGCCTTCTTCAGTCCGAATAGGGATGTTTTGTAAGTTAGGTTTAGATGAAGACAAACGCCCAGTTATGGCTACTGCTTGGTGGTATGAGGTATGGACTCTGCCGGTTTTATCGTTGATCTCTAGTGGTAATTTATCGGTGTATGTACTTTTAAGCTTACTCAATGATCGAAACTCAAGAATAATTGCAGGTAGTTCATAATCGGCTGATAAATCCTGCAAAACATCTTCAGCGGTCGATGCTTGCCCTGTGGCGGTTTTCTTCAACACTGGTATGCCTTGTTCTTCAAAAAGAATCACTTGTAATTGTTTTGGTGAGCCCAGATTAAATTCTTTTCCAGCCAAGTCAAAAGCCTTGATTTGTAACTTATTTAAGCACAACTCAAGGTGTTTGCTTTGAATCGCAAGCTCTGTTCGGTCAATCAACACTCCAGTTTGCTCCATCCCTGCCAACACCTGAACCAATGGCATTTCTAGGTCGGTAAATATCGATACTTGATCTGCTTTCGCTAATTGACTCCACAATTCATTATGCAGTTGCAAAGTGATGTCAGCATCTTCCGCAGCATAGTGTGTCGCATCATCTACCGAAACTTTGGCGAACGGAATTTGTTTGGCACCTTTTCCACAAATGTCTTCATATTTGACTGTCTTTTTACCTAAATAAAGAGCTGCCAAAGAATCCATATCATGTCGAGAAGCCGAAGCATTCAGTACATAAGATTCCAACATGGTATCAAATTTTTGACTGCTGATATCAACCTTGTAATTGGACAGTACATTCAGATCGTACTTAAAATGTTGTCCAATGACATCCACAGACTGTAATACCGGAATAAGGGCTTTTAATACTTCATCTAACTCCAATTGATTCAACTTTTTAGACTGATCAGCACTTTCATTTAAAAAAGGAATTTCGTGAGCGATTGGCACATAAGCTGCTTTTTCAGCCTCATATGCAAACGACATACCAATGATATGAGCACCAATAGGGTTCAATGAATCAGTTTCCAAATCAAACGCCACCAGACCTGCTTGTTTGATTTTCTCTAACCAGCTTTCCAATGTTTTCATGTCTTGTATGCAAGTGTACTCAACCTTGTCTTGCGGCTCATCCTTTTTAATTTCTTCAGCATCTAATTCAGCAAAACGTTTCATGCTGAATTCGCGACCGATTTCATTCAAAGTTGCCACATCTTTGGGCAGCAGTTCAAAATCACCCACTTGGTAATCAACATCACAATCTTTCTTAATCACCACCAGCTCGCGTGACAACTTCAGTTGTTCAATCCCCTCACGCAAATATTCTCCGACTTTGCCTTTGAAATCTTCTGCATGTGCGATGATGTTATCGACAGTTTCATATTCCTGTAGCCATTTTACTGCTGTTTTGGGCCCCACTTTATTGACCCCTGGAATGTTATCTGAAGAGTCACCAATCAACGCCAGATAATCAATGATCTGATCTGGCCTGACGCCAAATTTTTCCATCACACCATCAACATCCATCACATAATCAGACATGGTGTTGACCAAAGTGACATGGTCTGATACCAGTTGGGCCAAATCTTTATCACTGGTTGAAACCAATGTTTCAATGCCTAAAACTTCAGCCTTTTTAACCAAGGTCCCAATCACATCATCTGCTTCTACATGTGGTATTTCTAACATCGGAATACCCATGGCTTTTACCAAGTCTTTGGTGGGTTGCAGTTGCATTCGCAATTCATCTGGCATCGGCGGCCTGTTGGCTTTGTACTCAGCATACATATCATGCCGAAAAGTTTTTCCCTTGGCATCAAACACCACCACCATATATTCAGGGTCATAGTCGTCAAACATCCGCTGCAACATATTGGTCACTCCATACATCACACCTGTAGGATGACCATCTTTATTCTTCAGCCTGTTCAAACCAGGTGAAAAAAAAGCACGAAAAAGGTAGGACGAACCATCCACTAAATATAAGGTTTTGTTTGGCATTTTTTAATTAGGTATTAATTTCAATTAAGATATAGATTGTAAACGTTTTATACACTCAATAACTAACAGTTTTAAGTTGATTAGAAGGTGTTTATAACAATGAAAAAAACTTATTATTAAGACCCGTGGTGCATTTAGGCGATCTTGAGTTTGTTAATATTTCTGTTTTCAAGGTGATTGATCAATTGGATTGTGGTTTATGCTGTGAGCTTTGCTAACACTCTGGTAACAAAGCCTCTGAATTATTTAGCATAGTTTCTGCGAATCATAAATAGATCACAAAGCTGTGAAAATAATGTTTCTATGCGCTTTCTTGTTTTTCTTAGGACCCAAGGTAACATCTTGTAATTACTCTGATTTTTCCACATAAGTACGTGAAGTTTGATGTTGCTTGATCGAAACAAATCAACTTGTACTTCATCGCTGAGATAGCCCTTGTCAACATTGAAGTAACAGTCGCTCATCAATTTTTTTGGTCATTTAGATAATGAATATCATGCACAGATGCAGGAGCTAATTCAAAATGTTTCAACACACCACCAGATGAACAAACCGCATGTAGCTCATAGCCATAAAAATGCATTTGTTGTGAAGCACAATACCCATGATTAAGTGATGTTTGAATTTCTTCACGGCATATGGTTGACCTGTGTGAACGACTCATTTTACAAACTTCAAGTGGCATTGAGTTTATGATGAAATGGTTTTCCCCCTGTCGTCATCTGTTCTGCTATTTGTGCTCTAAGTGATACAATGTGAGAATAATCA
>CALLLZ010000399.1 GCA_938008005.1 uncultured Marinicella sp.
GGAATACCTTTTTTGTTTTTAAAGGCTTCTCTCACAGCTGTAAATTTTGTTGCTTCAAAAGCTGGATTTAATAACACCACTAAATCACCAATTTGATTGTCTTTTTTAAAGACAGTGCTGCTTTGATCCAGCCTTGATAAAACCAGCGGCTTTATGGCTGAAAACACCAGTGCCCCACCAAAGCTATGACCCACAATAACAAAACTAGAATGCGAACCTTTGGCTCTTTTTTTATCGAGATAATACTGCAGTTTCACCATGATTTGCGCCGCGCTTTGACCCGCATTTTCAGCTGTGGCTTTGCGTTCCCAAAATGATAATTCTTTGGCTATCGGAACCGTTACAGATAACCCCCTCCAACCAATATATAGTCCCAACACTTTCCTTGGGCCGCTTGGATTTCGCTCTTCTATATAGGCCAATTGTTTCAATGTATCACGCATTCTTTTAACGTCACGGTCACCGTTATCTGCATTGTGTTTCCACCCATGTGCATACACAAGCAGTAAAACATCATCGTGCTTTTCTATTTCCTGAACAATTGCACTGAGTTGATTCTCATCCCAAAACCACCCTTTATCGTCTATTTCAACAAAACCAAGGCTGTAACCATCCGTTCTTTCGATGTACTTTGAGTTACATGAATCCAAATGCTTATTTTCTTGCAGGCAGGAATTGTTCGGTGAATGATATAAATAATAAGGCGTACAAGCACTTATGCACACCAACACGAATAAAATGACTGTTGTTTTAACTAACATATAGACTCCTTATTGTTAGTTCAATTTGTATTGTGCATACTCGCACACCCTTTCTTTTTATTTTAGTACCCTAAGGGCGTGGTTGCAAATAGATTGATGAATTTCTGTTTTTGAAAATTGATAACTGGCTATATAGCTTTTATGTTTAACTACACTGACAGCTCAGTGATCATTTCTTTTCATGTAAATCGCCTTTGCAACATGTAAACCATCCAGGAAAATTTAACCGGGCTTTCCTAACCGAAGGCTGAACTTGAAAAGTTATATGAAGAAAATAAAGTTGACTTACTGCTGTCAACAGTAAGTTAATTTGACCCAGTTCCTATCATTAAATTATCTATTGGTTGTCCGATAGTAACCACAGCACTTTCGGCTTTTACTGAAGGTCCTGAATGACCATACAGCGTAAAACCTTTAATTGGCGATTTAACTGTTTCAACAAGTACTCCATTGTAGCTTCTAATTATACCAATGGTCTCTCCTTGCTCCACAAAGCGTGCACGTGTACTTACAGGATGCCATATGCCGGTATTTTTAACTTTAACTGACGACGTACCACCAAAGTAACGATGTTTCTGTATAGGCACATCCAAAACTCCCTCGATCATCTCAAGTTTAACCATTGAATTTTTTACCCCTTGAATAATGGCTTGAATATGTTCAGTTTCACGCTGTCCATTTTCCCCTATTTCAATGAGCAAAGTTGGCAAACCTTGTGCCACGGCTTGTCTATTCAGCGAGCGTCCTCGATCAACTTGCTCTTGGGTGTTCATTTTATAGCGCACAATGTTTTGAAAACCAAAAGTTTTGGCCAGTGATAAAGCTTTTGGGTAATC
Source organism: uncultured Marinicella sp. (assembly GCA_938008005.1). Classification (GTDB taxonomy): domain Bacteria; phylum Pseudomonadota; class Gammaproteobacteria; order Xanthomonadales; family Marinicellaceae; genus Marinicella. Next base: position 1,598 of record CALLLZ010000399.1, read on the forward strand.
CATAGCCAGTGGACCACCGTAAACCCCTATAAACGCTTCAAGCCATTCAGAGCCATCTCCGCTGTGCACATCCAACACAATATCGGCATTAGGGATAATCTCAGTAGAGAGTGCATATGCAATTCGTTCAGTTTGTGTACCCTTTGGATTACCGGGAAACGATCTGTTAAGGTTTTTCCGGTCATACGGGTTTATAAAAGGAGAACGGGCTTCAAAAGATGAAATATGAGCAACACAAACGATGATCAGTTTACCAGCCAGCTCATTAGGACTTACTTCTTCTGCCAACCTTTCAGCAGCAAGTATTGGAGCAAACTCATAACCATGCACACCTGCTACCATCAATAGCGTTGGACCAACTTTTGCCCCGCTAACAACTGTTATAGGAATAAAAGTTTTTGGATCACTCTCACCAGCAGGTATGTCAATATTTAGGTCATACCTCTTTCCTACCTCGATAACTGTGCTACCAATTATCACTTCACCTTTAGCGAACGCATCACTTGATGAAATCAGTATCAATGTATAAAAAACAATAAATATAACTTAACATAAGCTTGTCTTATTAAATGAGGGTTCTGTCAGATTAACAGATCGATGGCTGCATTGTATTACATAACTTGGGTATGAACACCTCTAAAACGCCTCACTTTGCAGGCAGAAATGACCGGCCAATCAAAAAGGCATACAACAAACTGAGGCACACCCAAATTCGCATCATGAAAACCAGCCTTTGATTAAAAACTGGTTTTTTACACTTAACGTTTTTTCATTTTAAATCAGCGTAACCTGATTATTTGGGTGTTATTACTCGGGTTAAGGTCTTCCAATTCACTGGTTATGTTAGCAGTAATTGTAAGATTTTTTACGACGCCTAGTAATTGTGTCACATCAACTCTGAATGTAAAATCCATCATTTCACCAGCTGACATATTACCTATAAAGCAAGTGGCTTTAAAGACCCCTCCAACTGCTGAATTCGTTCGACAACCATCAACTATGAAATTAACTGGAAATGGCGTTTCTATGACCACCGAAACAATTGCTTTATTAACATCTTCACCAGCAAGGTGGCTGCCAGTAATTAGCATTTGGTTCCCTCGCCCTAAAACGTCAATACTCAAATCGGCAATGCGATTACAGGCTTCACCCAATAAAATAATCAGGCCTACGTTGTAATCTGCAATCGCAGCATCCATGCACCCATCTTGGTCCACATCCCCCAAAGCCACTGCCTGAAGTTCGTACAGAAAAGGCGCTGGCAAAGTAAATAATTGTTCGGACTGTAAACCGAGGCTGTCTTGAAGAATATACCCCACTGCAGCACTCATACCATCAGAACCATTATGTAGCATCACTGCATCAGTTAAACCATCTACATTCAGATCAGCAGCACTCACCTGCTTGGCTGTAACGGATAGATTGATAGCATCAGATTGAAACAAAGCACCCAAATTATCCTGTAAATACAACCACGAATTGGCATCAGCGTTTTGAGTTAAAAACACATCATTTAATCCATCATCATTAAAATCACCTGACGCCAAATCGCTGACGATCTCATTGTTGTCTCCTGTCGAATATGATGTCACTGGTAAGAAGCCATCAATGCCATCATGCTCATAGACACTTAAATCTGGGAATAAGCTAGACCCTTTGTTAATGACCAAAAAATCATCCAATCCATCACCTGTTACATCATTGCTTTCAATCTCAAAATTCGAACCCAATGCCGACAAATCTATTTCCAGTATAGGTAATACCGCAGCAACATCATAAAATACAGCAGAATTAAAACGTCCAATAGACTGTACCGACACCAACTCTGGTTGACCATCCAAATCCAAATCAATTGAATCTAGCACATCATTTCTGTATGACGTCGTGCTGGAGGTTAAAGTAAACTCACCCAGCTGATTAAGGTTGATTAGTGTCAACTGCCTGCCATGCCCGATGAACACCTCTCTTTCGTCATCATCATCCACATTCATCAGCACCAACCCTCGCATCCCGCTTGGGCTATCTGAATACTGAAATGATTGGGGCGCAGTAATGCCGCCGCCATCAGCACCTAAATAAATCAATACATGGTTTGTTAAATCCCCACCTGAAAAACCGTTATTAATAACTACGATATCATTCACCCCATCCCCTGAAACATCTCCAATGGCAACATCTTGAGCCAGCCCTTCTGTGCTCAATAAAGCAGATAAATTAAATTCAAAATCAGCAAGTGCCGAAGTAGATAGCAGACAGACAATAATGCTCAAAAGCATATTTTTGGATCGGCTGAAATAAGTCATAAAACTGCATATTTTGAATGCCCAATTTTGTTGTCGTTCTTTAAACATATAGACCTCTTATAATTATCATTGAAAGAGATCAATCATAAACAAAACCATTATCAATACTTGAGAATACCCAAATATTTTACTGTTTAATAACTGACTAATTCAATAAAACTATCAAAACCTAGTCTGCTGTCTTTAGCAGCATTTAAATATTTCACTTACGGTAAAGTGCCCACCAATCATTGGGTATCAACAACAGGATTTCATAAAATATTTAACATAAAATAAGTCATCAAAGGTATAAATTAATGTTGGCTAAGAACATTCATTGCTGTACACTTTGGTTTTGAATTGTAATTCAATGCTGTCATAGGAGTATAACTGTGTCAAAATCCGACAAAGCCACAAATCAAATCGAACATGTAATTGTAGTCATGTTGGAGAACCGCTCTTATGACAATATTCTAGGCTGGCTTTACAACTCTGGTAATTCAGCCCCTTATCAAACACCTCCACCTGGCCAGCAATCTCTTAATGGCCTTACAGGTAACGAGTACAATCTTGACGACGACGGTAATAAGGTACTCATACAAAATCAAACCAATTCCACTCAAGTTAGCACATCAAGTTTTAGTTATTCTGCAACTACCATACCGGCTGTTGACCCAGGTGAAGTATTCAAAGAAATGGCCCAACAGATCAATTCAACCACCACCATCCCATCTACAAACCCTTACACTAAATGGCCGCCCGACGACACCACGGGTTTAATGCAAGGTTTTGTTTATAATTATCAGCTGCAATCGGAATCAATAAATACCCAAGATATCATGAATTTTTTCACGCCTGAACAATTACCTGTAACGGCTTTCTTGGCTAATAACTTTGCTGTTTGCGACAGTTGGTTTGCCTCATTACCAACTCAAACATTCAGCAATCGAGCTTTTGGCCATTGTGCTGGTCCTGGAGTTATACAAACCAGTTTAGACTCTTTTGGCTTAGTCGATGATGCACAATACATCCTTGACCCCAAAATCTATACATTTGTTGAAATGCCGAGTATATTTCAAGCGCTGGATGTTAATCCACCAAGCAAACCAAACTCCGATGGTGCTAATTGGAAAATATACTTTCACGATTATTCAATTTCTATCATGACCACTGAATACGTCAAGAACATAGCAGCCAGTAAAACTAACATCAATATTGGCACATATGACAATACAGATTGGGGCAGCACCACCCCTAACCAACTCAGTTCCACTACAACCAGCTTTTTTGACGACATTAATAACATCAATGGTGGGTCTCTGAGTCCTTATAGCTTTATTGAGCCTAGGTACAGCAACACTTATTGTAAAGACCATGGTGGTAATGACCCATCATTACCACCTAACAGCAACCACCCAGGAGGTTCTGCGTATTTCAGTGTGGCCAACCCTTTCTCAAAGGTAGACAATGACAACCCACCTATCGATGTCCAAAGTGGTGAATTGTTCTTGATGGATTTATACAATAATTTAAGAAACAGCAGTTATTGGGATAAATCTTTATTGATCATTACCTATGATGAACTGGGAGGCATTTATGACCATGTGCCACCACCTGCGGCTGTTAATCCTGGTATCATCAACTGGATAAATAACAGCAGTCCACCCTTTTCATCTTTACCTGGTGCGAAGGACATTATTGATAAAACTGCCGATGGTTTTGGTTACAACGCCTATGGTGGTAGGGTACCAGCTCTGGTCGTTTCACCGTTCATTGAGGCTGGTAGCCAATTGATTTCTACTACTAACTACCCATATGATCATTCATCCATAGTAAGGACCGTGTTAGATGTTTTTGGACAAACCAACACCTCATTGAATGACAGAGATGCAGCAGGAACAGCTCCAAGTATCATCAACAGTTCGATATTTAATATCAATAATAACAACAACACCGAAATGTTTTCAGGAACAATCGTGGCATCTCCTAGCTCATTAACTTTTGCTACTGACTTGCTTCACGAGACAGTTACTAAATTATTACAAACCAGCGCTGGCAACATTACACTCAGCTATAATAGCAGTGAACCCTGGCTAAGCGTAACAACAACAAACGACAGCAGTGATAATAACTTAATCCTTAATGTTACTGTTAATGCCAGCGGGTTAAGCAATAATACCTACGAGGCAAGCCTAACTGTCAGTGGGGAAGGGCTCAGCAGTCTGGTTATTCCAGTAACCATGATCGTCGATCTGTAATGACAATAACGTGACTCATTCAAAGCAGATGCTTGATAGGATAGAATCAAATTTCACACTATTTAGAAGCTGCCGCCGAACTCAGCCAGAATCCAACAAGCTAAGTTAAACCGTTTTAATTGATTACGTTTAATCAAAAAACTTGTAGCCAAAACTTCATTAAGTACCTCTGTTCTCACACCATCTCTGATCAATTATTTTGATCATCTTGGGGTAATATTAACCTGGCAGCCTAACACTTTGTGATGCACCTGATATTCCCAATCTTTTATAGCAATCAAAAAAACCACACTAAAGGGTGTGGCTTTTTCACGGTTACTGTGAACTGTTATTGTGTAGTCAACTGAAGTCCATACCTGTTAAGAATTTCATTGACAGGTTGAAACCAGGTAACTGGTGTAGACGCACCACAATTGTCATTACCATTAGTTAATACACCGCCAGATGTAACACCTTGAGCTTGGCCACCTGCAGCAACCCAAGATCCACCTGAATCACCTCGACCTGCACAAGCTGTTGATTGTGTTAAACCAAACACAGGACCTGTTCCATAGTTGGCACTCGCGTTTCTACTTTGTATACGACCACAACGTAACCCAGTTGTGCGGCCAGAACGACAAACAACAGCACCAATCGCTGCCACTTGGCTACCACGTATGCGATAATCTAATACGCTGCCACCATCATAAAAATTTACATAAGGAAACTGACTATCACTGCTGCGATTATTTGCCCAAGCCATGTCATCTCCTGGGAAACTGGCACGTTGAACTGATCCTACAGTTGCACCATCTACTCTTACGCTAGTACCTTGTGGACCACAGTGTCCGGCAGTGACAAAACCTCTCGTCGATGAGTTACGTACACTGACAGGAAAACCAATCGAGCAAGCTCCGCCACCAGAAATGTATTCACGACCACCATATATATTAGCAAATGCTGTTGCTGTACCTCCAGCAGTCTCTACTCGTATTTTATCAACGTCTACTTTACTCAATGCTGCAAAGTTTATAGCAGAATCCAAACCATCTGGAGTGGCTTTAATTACAATACTGTTGGTCATGACATCAATATACATTGACTGAATCTGATTGGGTTTACTTTTGGTGATTTCATTGGCCAGCGCAGCTGATTCATACACTTTTACCATTGTTTGATTCAGAGTCGACATGGTGTCTTCAAGCTCTTTCAGTGAATAACGCACTTGTTTTAATTCTGTGTCATCCATTGATTTTAAAGATGCATTGGTTGTAGCAACCACATGTTTGTATTGATTTTCACCTATACGCTCCATCCAACTTCCTGCAAAGTCATCACCGAGTTTAGCATTAGCAAATGCTTCTATGTCTAAAGCGAATTTTTCAGCTTGCAGGTAGTTTGGCAATTCTTCTTCTGTAATTCCCATATCACGATTCATTGCATCAATGAGTTCTGGGCTGTACTCAAATTCTTCTGCTTGAGATGTTGAAAAAAAGGTGCCCAATATAATTGCACCTGATAAGATTTTAAATTTATTCATGTTGTACTCTCCTCTTTAAAGATTTAATTTTTATTATTTTAATTTCGGATATTTGCATTGTACAAACCTGCATGCGAACACAGATTCAATCAACAAATATTATATGCAACTATTTAACTTAATAGTTGTGCCACTAATTATATAAATGAAAATTTACTAAAATATGACGCATTTCTCAAAAAGAGAAATAAAAAACACTTAAAAAAATAAAAGAGGACAGCATTTTTAATTCTTTTTTACATGGCCGACCACGATTCGAAATGTCAATAAAAACAGTAATCCAGGATATTCATTCGATATTGTTGTTGTATTGGCAATGATTATTTATTCAAAACTTTATGTTAGGATACATTTCTATATGATTCTGGAGACCATCCCATGAAAAACACATCACTAATACTGGCGACAATATTTATCAATGCCATTTTTTCACCTGTAAATGCCCAACAAAGTAAATCTGTTGAATTTCTTAATCAAGGCAATAGCCCAAATGCACCATTTTCAGAAGCTGTCAGAGCAGGCAACACATTATATTTAGCAGGAAAGCTGGGATACATTCGATCTGAAAAACGTCTGGCTACAGGTGGCATAAAAGGTGAAGCCAAACAAGCCATGGAAAATATCAAAGCCACTGTCGAAAAATACGGTTATGCCATGAGCGACTTAGTCAAATGCACAGTTATGTTGGCTGATATCGATGAATGGGCTGCCTTCAATGAGGTTTATATCACTTATTTTGAAAAAGGTCGATATCCAGCACGCAGTGCCTTTGCTGGTAATCAGCTGGCCTTAAATGCGCGTGTTGAAGTGGAATGTATAGCCTATAAGGATTAATTTTATTCCTGGCTAAACAACAAACTCATTCAGGAGATTCATTCAGAACATGCATTGGGTAAATGTATCAAATGCACACTGGACAGATATTTAACACTGATATATACCCAAAGTAACTTCATTCTTAGCTTGTGTAAAAAGTTAGCCACGCATGCTAAAATCATGTTACTTGTTTAAAACATTAAAATAAGTAGTTAATATCTGTATATCAATGCTTTTTTGAGAGAATCCAATAGATGAATAAAGCAATTAATAAATTTTGTCCTCGTTCTGGAAAACCGGTTTCAGATGACTCATTGACTGAATATAAAAATCAAATCGTAGGCTTTTGCAACCCTGGTTGCAGAGATGATTTCGCAAAAAATATAGCCAATAGTCCAAATGATACCAGCTATTTTGATGTAGTCATAAAAGAACATGAGCTCTAAAAACATCAAACTTTGGGTATTTTAAAAGATACAAACCTACAAAATAGTCAACAACCTAATCAACTTAAGAAAAAAGTTAACGGTGAATTTATTAATATTGCGCTTGACTCTTTAGTCCAAGCTGGCCTCATTATTTCTTAAGCGTTAAACTCCTGAAAAACCTCACCAATATCTCCTTTGCCGATGCCTGTACTTGATTTATTCCAACAGTATTCCTTTTCATCGGAACCTACGATATCTAAAAATGGTGATTGAGCGTAAATCGTGTAAAAGACAAACCCATTACCAACGTCACTTGTTACAGAGATGAGAATTGGTTAGTCTATACAAAGAAGCTCATCATTCTATTTACTATCTCATACACCCTTAAAAACGCTCAATTCGGAGAATCCAATGAAAATAACAAATTACTTATTTGTATTAACCTTATTAGCCAATATTTCTATATACACAAATTCAGCAGCAAGCCTTAACTTTACAACCGAAGAGTTTAATTTTATCTCATCAGAAAATAAAAACCTCAACGGTTTAGTCAGTAGACCAGCGGACAAGGATGCAAAATCAATAGCAATTATTGTTCATTCATATGGAGCCACAAATGTGGTTGCGGCAGATCAATTCAGAGACTTCAGAGCCAAACTAACGTCACAAGGTATAACAGTTGTGGTATGGGATAAGCCAGGCTGTGGGAAGAGTGAAGGTGAATTCGATATCAATCAATCTGTTCAAAGTAGTTCAGAAGAAATTTTATCTGCCCTTGCTGTACTCAGAAAAACCAACGAACCTGGGTCGGATAAAATTGGCTTGTATGGGGGCAGTCGCGCTGGTTGGATCGCGCCACTGGCTATAAACAAGGATCCGGACATAAAATTTTGGATTTCTGTAAGCGGAACAACCACATATGATAACTGGGGATATTTACTTCGCTCAAATCTTGAAATTGCAGGATATAACCCAGATAAAATAAACGACATCTATAATTCATGGACTGATCAAAACAGATTATTTTGGGCAGGTGCTTCGTACAAAAACTACTTGAAAGTCAGTGAAACTTTTTGGCAAGATGAAACTGTACAAAAACTAACGGGGCAAACTTATGCTAAACACGAGCCTGGAAGTGTAGAGTATGAGAAAAATCGTAAGCTTTACCACAGTAACCGAGAAAAATGGCTTGATGGTGGATATATTTTTGACTATGAAGAAGGACTGATAGTTAGCGTGCCTAATTTTGATAACATTCTTAAATCCGTAT
>CALLLZ010000400.1 GCA_938008005.1 uncultured Marinicella sp.
GGCGGCAAATAGCGAGACAATTGCATATTACTTTGACCAGTGGATTGAACTAAATAACGACATTCTAAAAATATTTGACCTGCATTGAGACCTGAGTTTTTCATCACTGCAAAAGCCGTGTTGCCTTTTTCTTGATTTAAAATTAACTCCATTACTTCGGTCACCATCGGATGCTCCCAACTGAGAAAATGAAAAGTTTCATTGGCCAGTGCAATTTCACGGTCATAAGTAACGGTCATGCCATCTTCTAATAAATACGGAAAATAACCATGCATTTCATCACTGGGTCGAATAACTTCACTCCCTAAGCGATGCTCCTCATAATGGACACCAAATAAATCAAAGATACGGTGCATGAACTTTTCCAAAATAATTTCTTGTTCAAAATCTTCGGCTTGCTCTTCAAGCATCGCTGCTTCAACAGGTCTACAAGAATTGTATTCAAGTAAACGATCACGGCCCCGGGTCATTTGCTCTAACATTTCATCACTCATGTGCTTACTTGAACTGATCAATTCAGACAGTGCATCATCATCCAGAGGTTGTTGTAACTGTTGTTCAAATTCGGTGTACACATGGTGAGCTGCGGGGTTGGTTTGTTGAAATAAATTCAAACCTTGGTGATACCATTGAAACCATCTTTCCTGCGCAGTATCTTTGAGGTATGGTAAGTGAATTTGTATGGTTTCGGTCTGGCCAATTCGATCCAAACGTCCAATGCGTTGTTCTAGCAAGTCCGGATGTGCAGGCAAATCAAAAAACAACAAATGATGAGCAAACTGAAAGTTTCGACCTTCACTGCCAATTTCCGAACACAACAATATATCAGTACCATTATCCAAATCTGCGAACCAGGCTGCCGCCTGATCTCGTTCAATCAAACTCATACCTTCATGAAACACCGCAACATGTATGCCATGCTTATCCCTGAAAAACTGTTCCAGTAGTAACACCGTTCGTGCACTGGAGGCAATGATTAAAATTTTCTCAAGTTTCAATTGTTTAGTTTTAGTCAGCAACCAATCTACACGAGGGTCCACACCCAGCCAACTATCCGGTTTTTCACCCCACCTTGTTTCAACCATTTCTTCTGCTGGTTCTGACGTACCCTCAGTATCTAACTCAACACCCACCGAATCAGCTGGGTTGTGCTCAGCAAAAATGACTTCTGGAGTTAAGGTATTTTTCACTTGTTGGTTTTTCAAATACAATTCTGGTGCATCTAAAGCGTCAACATGTAATTCTCGCTCTGGAAAACCACTGACTGATTGTCTGGTGTTTCTGAACAAAACACGACCCGTCCCATGTTGATCTAACAATTGATTAATCAACACCAAACCCGCTTCAGGTTGTTCATCTAATTGTTTGATCTGTTGAATCAAATCATCAGCAACATGACTTATAAGCTGTTGAGCAATTTTTTCATATTCAACTGTGGCATCTCCATTGACCTTTTTAATCAACAATTCAATGGCATCGGCTACTTGCTCAAACTCATTTTCTTCAGCTATAAATTGATCATAATCATGATATCTGTCTGGATCCAATAACCGCAATCGTGCAAAATGACTTTTGCGCCCCAACTGTTCTGGTGTCGCTGTTAACAATAGAACCCCTGGGATTTTTTGCGCAAAGGATTCAATCAATTGATAAGCCATGATTGAATCGGCAACAGCTTGTCCTTCTTTAATTTCATTTTCAGGCCATTCCAAATGATGGGCTTCATCGACTACCATCAAATCCCAGCTCGCTGCTAAAATCTGCTCTTCACGCAAAGGACTCTCTAAAATCATTTCCAATGGCAATAAAACCAACTGGGATGATTCAAAAGGGTTATCAAAACCACTAGAAACTTCGATCTCTTGGCATTTTTCTTCATCAAATACGCTGACTTGTAAGTTAAACCGACGCAGCAACTCCACCATCCATTGATGGGTTAAGCTCTCAGGAACTATGATAATAGCCCGTTGTGCTCGGTTGGTCAGTAATTGCTGATGTAAAATCAAACACGCTTCAATGGTCTTACCTAAGCCCACTTCATCGGCCAATAAGACCCTAGGGGCATAACGTTTACCCACTGAATGAGCAATATACAGTTGATGAGGTAATAGGGCTGTGCGACAACCGGTTAATCCGTATAACTCAGATTCAACCAATCGCTGTTGATGAGCCAAAGCCATTTGACGTAAATCGTACCAGCTCTGTTTATCTATTTGTGCATTCAATAAACGATCGGCTGGTCTGGCCAATGAAATATTATCGGTGATTTCAGACTCTGGAATCACATCTTCTTCGCCGTTATCTTTGGTACCAAAGTAAATAAATAAACCGTTGAGGTTTTTAACTTCTTTAATAGTTATTTTCCAACCATCCTTATGTTGCAACTGATCATTTACTTGAGGTTCATAACGACTTAATGGCGCTGAATCCTTGGCATAAATACGCTCTTCTTCAACCGCATCAAACATCACTTTGACCATCCGATGGTTTTCACCCATCACCCGGCCTAAGCCTAATTGTAAATCAGCGTTGTTGATGTATCGTTGCCCGGTGATAAATGACATAAATTGTACAGTTTTGAAAGGTTAGCTATTTTAACGAATTTTCAA
>CALLLZ010000401.1 GCA_938008005.1 uncultured Marinicella sp.
CCACATTAAGTTATGGACAAGCTGTCACTTTAGCAGTTGAAGCTATTTATCCTAAAGATCAAGCCGAATTGGTTTATCAACCACTACAAATCTGGCTGGAAAAGAAAACCGGCTATCAAGTCAACATAGAAAATGCTGACAATTATTACTTTTATTGGCGTTCAGCCAGAAATAAAGAACCGGAATTTACGTTAGATGCCTCTCATGTTGCTTCTTATCGCATGTTAGAAAAAAACTACATACCTCTGGCCAGAAAACAAGAAAACATCAGCTATCACTTGATTTCAAACATTGAACCAGCTGAAGGCCAAAGCATAGGTGAGTTTTTAGTAGGAGAGTCCGTAGTGACCCTGCCAAGCCCTAACATGGGTTCAATTTTATTCGATCAATGGTTTACTGACTTGTTTCTTCAACCACAAAAGATTGTGACCGCGTTGTCATGGGAAGATGTCATGGAGCAGGTTTTCGCTCAATCGGCTAATGCTGCCATCATTCCCAGTTATTTATTTAAATTATACCCAAACTTTTTATCTTTACAGGAAAGTCAAGAATACCCGGGCTTAACACTTTTAGCCTCACCACGTGTTGATCCGAGAGTCAGACAATCGTTCAAAGATGCCATGATAAGCATTGGTCAAGATGATGAGTCATTTGATATTTTATCAGAATTAAATACCAAAGGTTTTGTTGAAGCCAACTCTGAAGATTATAAAAAATTGACTGATTTATTACCTAAAAACGCCTATTGAATCACAGTTTTAAAAAATTAAATAGGTGCACTAAAATATCAGTTTATTGAAACACTTGAACTGAAAAAGAACATGGGTACAATCTACTAAATGAGCGAACAAAGTAATTCGGAACGGCGTCGATTCACGCGGATTCCCTTCAAAAAAAATATCACTTTATATTCTGGCCTGGAAGCTTTTGATTCAGAGATCATTGATATCTCACTGAAAGGTGTTTTGTTGAATTGCCCCAAGAACCACCAACCCAACATTGGTGATATATACCGCTTGAACATACCAATTGAAAGTTCTCCAGCCATTATCATGAATATTGAAGTCATTCATACCAACTCCAAAGCCTTTGGAGCTGAATGGACACAAATAGATATGAATAGTTTTGCTCACTTAAAAAGAACAATCGAATTAAATACAAAAAAAGAAGAAAGCTTACGAGATGACATCAAATCGCTATCAGAGTAAATATAATTAGAGCCTTCGTTTAAGATAAGACCAGTCAACACAAGCTATTTTTCTGCAACCACATAACAGACCCAGCCTGCGTCAGCAGTACCTAGTTTTGATGACGTGTAAATTCCATCACCCTCACCGGTTTTTTCATCAGTACCTTCCCAATAAACTTCGGCAGTTTTAAAACCTGCCGTCAATAACATCTCGGTAATTTCTGGCAAGGTCCATATACGCCAATAATAATCAAAAGCTTTATCCAAACGCACACCTTCGTCAGTAACAAAATGAATATAACACTGCATTTGTGAATTGATTGGATTGAAAGTTGCTTGTTCCCAAATATAAGTAAAACCATCACATTCACGTTCCTCGACCAATTCTTTGGCAGCTTCATATCCACCAAACGCATCAAGAAAAAAAACACCATTAGATTGAAGTGACTCTTTGACACTTTTAAAATAGCGAATCATCAAATCTCTTTCTATAAAGATAAAATAACTGAAGTTCATTGCCAATACCACATCCAGTTCAGCGATTGATGCAGACATCACATCTTCGTTTAACAGTTGAATTTGTTGACGTTGTTGAACTGTTAACTGATTTAAATTATTTTCGTTACCCCACTGCAAGACCAATGGGTCTAAATCAACCCCCCAAGCCTGGTTAGCTGCATCTCTACTTATCCACTCACAAGCAGTTTGTGCAGTTCCACAAAAATCTTCTCGCAATTTTTTAGCTGGATGCCCTTTCAATGTTTGATACGTTGATTCAACAAAATCAATTTCTGCTTCTACACACTGAACAGAGTTTTGATAGTAATAATGTTTGTCCAAAATAAGCCCTTCTTTATAATGATTTCTAGTTTATAAGACCTCTGTGTAGATCTGGGTCTTTATCTTAATGCTGCATTCAAAGCATCTAACACCTGAGAACCTGGGCACAATTGTTGTTGTGACAAGGCATTCAATGGCGTATTAACCGTTTCAATTTTGCCATGAGTATCTAACTCCGCTTCATTGTGATATATCAACCCAGTTAATATTTTTTGCTGTTCTTTGACTGATTCTATCCGGTACATGGCATCTTTGCGACTGGTTAAATCATAGTCCTCAGCATTTTTTTGCAAATAAAGTTCGCTGCCATCATGCAAAACCACTTTTCTTGAACTACCTACCGGATAATCAACTGTGATTTCAGATTTACTGGGGATAAAATCTATGGTTCCAGTTGCATCTAAATGGTCTCGCACCCACTCATACCCTTTCGTTGATGCCGGCGTATTATTAAATGTGACACATGGAGAAACCACATCAATAAAAGCAAATCCTGGATGCTTAATAGCCGCTTTAATCATCGGAATCAATTGTTGTTTATCACCTGAAAAACTTCTGGCTACCATACCTGCACCTAACTGCAAGGCCAGTTGGCATAAATCTATTGAGTCAAACAAGCTTGGCACACCCTTTTTGCTCGCCGAACCCTTATCTGCTGTGGCAGAATCTTGCCCTTTAGTCAAACCATAACAACCATTGTTCATGACGATGTAAACCATATTCAGGTTACGCCTGACCACATGAGCAAATTGCCCCATTCCTATTGACGCGGTATCACCATCTCCAGACACGCCTAAATACAACAAATCCTTGTTGGCCATATTGGCACCAGTGGTAACCGAAGGCATGCGCCCATGAACCGAATTAAAGCCATGTGCTTTGCCCAAAAAATAGGTGGGCGTTTTGGAAGAACAACCAATGCCTGATATCTTAGCAATCTTATGTGGCTCTAAATTCAAATCAAAGCAAGCTTTAATGATGGCAGCACTGATGGAATCGTGGCCACAACCTGCACATAAAGTTGATAAAGCACCTTCATAATTTTT
>CALLLZ010000402.1 GCA_938008005.1 uncultured Marinicella sp.
AATGTAATCAACAAACTGGCGGCTGGAATTGCCGATGATGTTGTGACCACCGTTTGGATTGCAGCCTACAAACATGCTCAAGAACAAAATAAGTCCATGCTATTGATTCCTGCCATGAATTCTATGATGTGGCAATACCCAGCGACGCAGGATTCAATTAAAAAATTATGCCAATGGGACGTTCATGTTATGCAACCCCAAGCTGGCCAGTTAGCATGTGGAGAAACAGGAGAAGGTCGAATGCCAGAAATAGCAGAGATATTAAAACAAGCGGAGCAGTTAAGATGAGGGGATGGACATGAAGATATTGGTAACAGCAGGTGGTACCAAAGAGTACATCGATGGGGTTAGGTACATCGGAAATTGTAGCAGTGGCCAAACGGGGGCAGATTTGGTGGATTATCTGACTGAACAAGGGCATGAAGCAGTTTGGTTGGGTGCCAAGTGCGCAGTTAGGCCTAATCGAAATGTGACTCAAATTGAATATGAAACATTTGATGATTTATCATCAGCCATGCAATCGGCTTTATCCGAAAACCACTTTGATGCCGTTTTTCAAGCGGCGGCGGTCAGTGACTTCAAGGTCTCTTCCGTATTATTAGATGGAGAACACTTTCAAGCAGGCCGTAAAGTCAAGCTACCCACAGCAGATGAAGTTCAATTGGTTTTAACCAAACAACCTAAATTAGTTTCATCCATAAAAAAATGGTCTGCCAACCCCCAAATTGTAGTAGTCGCTTTTAAGCTCACCAATTCGAATGATGATTCAACTCGAAAAGTTGCGATTGCCAAATTGATCAATCAACAGGCAGTGGATTTAGTTGCGCACAATGATTTAAATGAAATTACTGACTGCACGCATGGTTTTTGTTTGTACAGCGAATTTGATCAAGCGGAAAATTGTGCCAACATAAAAGCCTTGGCTGATGCCGTGATTCACAAATTAGGAGGTGGCTTGTGATCTTATGTCTAGATATTGGTAACAGCCATATGCATGGTGGTGTTTTTGATAATGACCAACTACAAGTTCAATTTCGCATGGCATCAAAAACAGGTGCGTCTTCAGATGAATATGGCGTATTCTTACGCAGCGTACTCAGAGAGAACAACATCGATCATCAGGATATAAAAGCCATTTCATTGTGTTCAGTGGTACCTGAAGTATTGTATCCCATCAACGCTTGTTGTCAGAAATATTTTAACCTTGAACCATTTGTATTACAGGCTGGAGTGAAAACTGGCTTACAAATTGGCTACCGCAATGTTTTAGAGGTTGGGGCGGATCGCATCGCCAATGCCATTGCAGTGACTCACCTTTATCCAAATGAGAATGTGATTGTTATTGACCTAGGCACGGCCACTACCTTCTGTGCCATTTCAGCAAAAAAACTATATATGGGCGGCGTCATCATGGCAGGCATGAAAATGTCAATGAAAGCCTTAGAATCAGGCGCTTCAAAATTAGGCTCTGTAGAAATCATAGAGCGAGATGAGGTGCTGGGTAAGTCCACCAATGAAAGTATTCAGTCAGGATTGTTTTACGGTGCTCAAGGTGCGATGAAAGAAATAATTGCTGGCTTAACAACCAAGTCTTTTAAAGGCAAAAAACCAATCATTATTGGCACAGGTGGTTTCACATCTGTGTTCAGAAATTCAAATATATTCAACGAAATCGTTCCAGATCTGGTCCTTAAAGGTCTGTATCTGGCGTATAAAATTAATGAGGAAAAGAAGTTATGAACTTAACCATGTTGCACAGTAAAATTCACCGTGCCACCGTCACCGACGCCAACTTGAACTATGAAGGTTCTGTTTCAATTTGTCCAGATTTGATCAAAGCCGCTGGCTTACTGATCAACCAACAAATCGATGTGCTTAACTGTAATTCAGGCTCACGATTAACCACCTATGTGATTGAAGGTGGACAAGGCGAGATTTGTTTGAATGGCGCTGCTGCCAGACTCAACCAACCGGGTGATCTGGTTATTTTGGCGGCTTATTGTTCTTTGGATGCTGAAGAAGCCAAAAACCATCAACCTAACTTGGTGTTTGTTGATGCAGACAATAAAATCAGCAGTTTGAAAAACAAAGAAACGCACAAGAAAGAAAATTTTGAACATGCGGCTTGAATAGAATATAAGGAAGCACTTAATTTGAAATTAATTTTTAGCGCAGTTTGAAATTGAGCCAAACCTATTAGTGTCGGATTCAATAGGTTTGGCTGCGTAAGAAAGTTTAAAAAGTGACAGTCACTTTTTGATCATTTGATGTAAAGCATTTTCCAATTCCCCCTCCGTGAATTCCGCTGTCAGGTTTGGAAAGTTGGAATTGACATTCCATGGTGTTGCCTTGGCTGCTGATAAGTTGTGCGTGTGTTTGTGAAGATACTCGATCCGAACCATTTAAGACCCAGACATCATCATTTAATGCATCACCTAAAATTAAACTGTCTCCAAACTCTGAGGAAGAAGCTTGTACAAATTTACCGAAGAATTGTTCTCCATCATTCATGAGGACTTTGAGTTCACCGTCATTATCAAAGGCGCCTTGTACGTAATCCATTTTGACTGAACCTTGCTCACTTATGCCTAGAATTGTTCCCGTGCTGGTGCAGGCTGAAGTAAGGATGCAAAAAGGTAATAAAAATGTTGTTTTTTTCATATTTCAAAATCTCCAAGTTATATGTTTTTAGTTCTTAAATCGCTTTGTTTCCATGTATTCATATAGAAACCTACAATCGGAATAGTAACAACTAAGACTCAGTTGTTCAGTGACGTTTATAAGTGGTTTTGTGACCGTTTAAGTCAAAGCGATAATGAGACTCGGGTATTAAAATCTTCTTCTTTGAGTAAAAAAACCATTATGTCTAGTTGAAATTAATTAAATTTACCCTTCTTCAGGTAAGAAAAAATAAAGCTTAGAATCGTTCTCCGCAGTTTGACTAATAACCTTTTTTATCCAACTTTCAATTGTACTCACACGAACATAGTTCTCAATCCAGCCATATTTACCTTCATCTGTATAATCAGCGCCTTCATTTAAGTAATAACCTCTAGAACTCACCCCAGCAATAAAAAGGTTCTTATCTTTCATTATTAAAGCTGGCCCACCACTGTCACCAGGACCGTTGATACCTTCTAATTTGAGGGCCTTATCGGATTTTGGAGAGTCAAAACTGAAAGTCAGGTAATTATCCTCAATGCCATCAATTAAATTGTATGCTTTTCTGAATTGGCCATCATTAACCGGCTCATCTCGAATCGTTCCAGTTTTTCCGTTGGCATAGTCGCCCCAGCCTAGCATTAATATTTTTTTATTAACCTCGTCTTTTAATGTGTATAAATCAATTGGTTTTACGGCATCTACAGGCTGGCTTAATTCTATCAATGCAACGTCATAGCTCATGTTTTTAGGACTTAGGATAACATCAATCAGTTGTTCGTTTTCATCATGCACACCTCTCACTTCTCCAAATTTTGGATGAACATGAACTGATTTAACCATAAAGTGCTTATTCTTAATGGTTAGTTGATGAGGTTGTTTACCAGTCAGATTTATCAGCACCGTACAATGCCCAGCAGTTATGGCCCATTTGGGTGCGATTAATGTGGCCACACATTCTTTTCTCTTGTCATTAATAAGGACCGGAAACACAGCTGGGTAATCACTTTCTTTTGCCAGATATAGATCTGAATCGATATCATGACGGATGATCATTGAACGTGTAGTTGTTGATACAACAATTATAAAAAACAACATTGTTAGTTTAAGTTTCATGTTTTAAGTTCTCCTAGATATATTATTGTTGTTAGGCAGCTTTTTTTACGAGCATGTTTTAAGAAATGAACAACAATAATAACTATTAAAACACAGTTTTTCAGTGACGTTTTAATGCAGTTTTGTGACTGTTTGAGTCAGGATGTTTTGAATAGAAAGTGATTTTCTGTATATGAGTTGCTTGACTATATGATTTATAAGAATTTCTTTAAGGTTTTGCTGTTTTCCAACTCAGGGTGAAACACGCACCACCTAAACCGGAGCGTTTAACATGGATTTCACCATTGTGCCAATGAGCAATTTGTTGAACAATGGCAAGTCCTAAACCTAAACCTTCGTTCATATCCCTTTGTTGGTTTGAGATTTGTTTGTAGGGGTGAAAGATAGACTCGTAGTCTTTTTCTGCAACCCCTTCACCATCATCTTCAACGATTAATGTAAATTTATCAAGATGTTGGATGAAACTGACTGATATATAGGATTTTGCGTATTTTGTGGCATTATTTAATAGATTGATCAGTGCACGTTTAAGGGCTTTGTCATCGACAAATTGTTGTGACTTTAGCAACGCAGGTTCAATCTTAGTCTCATAAAATATGTTTTCATGATCAAATTGGTATTGATCCACTTCCTCTAAAACCTTGGTTGCAAAATTTACGTTTTTGAAATGATTGATATCCGTTGAACGGTTGTATCTTGCATAATGTAATGTCTGAGCTATCAGGTAATCAAGCGCTTCTATACTTTTGTTAATGGTTTGTCGATAACGGGCTGTTTCTTCGGTATCACAATTGCCTGATTTTAAAATGTCATTGGCAAATCTTAGTCTGGCCATTGGGGTTCGCAAATCATGAGCAACTGCATTGGTTAAACTTTGGTTGGTTTGAATTAAATTTCTAATATTCTCAGCCATTCGATTAAATGATTTACTCAATTCTGCAGTAAAAGCACCCTTGCGTACACGTGCTCTAGCATCCAGGTGGCCAGCCCCAAAATTCTTTGCGGTTTGAGTGAGAGATTTATGATCTTTCCATAAGGGCCATAGCCACATCAGTAGACCAGCGCTGACAAACAGTACCACCAAAAAAAGTGGTATAAACATGGCGGATGCAAGTATGAATTGGTCTCTTTCTAAACTCAATGTTAGGGTCTTGCCGTCGCGGTTTTTAATCAAAAAAATCTCATCCTCGTTTTCATCCTTTATCCAAGCCAGGTTTTTATATTGGTATATGTCCTGCTTATTTTTGATTTCTGCTAGTTTTGCATCAGAGAGTACTTCAATCTGTACCTGAAATCTTGATTCAAGTTCATCTAAATGCTTACTTAATTGTTTAGAGGGAATTTCATCTAACGCGCTTTGAAAGAGGTAGATCGGACCGCTTGCTTCAAGGTAGGTGTTTTGAGCAAAGGTTGTGTCGCTTGCAATTGCAAGCGCCCAGTTTGTATCAGCAATTCTTAATGCGACAGACCCTTGTTCATTACCCAGTGCCACATAATCCCCAGCAATTAGTCTTGATTTTTTGGCACCCTCTTTCGTCATTTGATCAATTTTTTTGAATTGAATTTCGGTGTTAAAATTATCTGAAATTTCTTTAATTTTAATGTGCCACTGATTTTCATCAATGGCCATTAGTTGTGTTTCAATTTCTTGATAAACACCTTTATATATATCTTCAGCCAATCTTTCTCGTAGCCAATCATTATAAATTTTTAATGGATTAAAGCTGCCAGCTACCGTCAAATAGATTACAGGTAAAATCACCAGAAGGCATAATTTTAAAAGTGCTTTTAACATAACGGATTTTCAGTTATGACTCACCGGTACAGAGTTGATAGCCCTTACCACGAATGGTTTTGATTAATTCAATTTTTGAGTTAGCCGATAGTTTTTTTCTTAAACGCGAAATACGTCGGTCAATTGATCGGTCAAATCCATCATATTCAAATCCCCTTAGTTCCTGAACAATGGAGTTTCGATCTACTGCATGACCAATTTCTTGTGATAATAATAACAATAACTCAAATTCTGCAGAGGTTAAATCAACCTTGTGGCCTCCTACTTTAACGAGCCTGTTTGCAGGATCTATATGTAGTTCACCCGCGCTAATGATTGTGTTATTTGAGTGCCCGTTAGAATCCATTCTGCGTAAAATCGTACGAATACGAGTTAAAAGCAATCTAGGCTGAACAGGTTTTATGATGTAGTCATCAGCACCCAGTTCCAACCCTAACATCTGGTCCATGTCATCATCTAATGCAGTTAGCATAAGAATCGGTCCTTGATAAAAATTTCGTACCTCGCGACACACTTCATTGCCGTTTTTACCTGGCAACATAACATCTAAAATAACTATGTCAGGTTGGTTTTGTTGAATGGTCGTGACTGCATCTAAACCATTATGTACCATCTCAACGGAATAGTTGTTTTTGGTCAGATAATCTCTGACCAAAAACGCCAACTCGATGTCATCTTCAACTAAAAGAATGTTTTTGTTCATTGTAAGTTTGCCTTATTCATTTGGCCATTATGTTGGTATGCATCTGCAATAAGTATTTTATTGAGATAGCTGGAAAATAAGTAGTTTCTTAAATAGTAACAGTTTATTCTTAATTCAAACTAGATAATGTAGCAGTTTTTGGACAATTTGTGACTGATGCCAACTTGAATTATGAAGGCTCAGTTTCTATTTGCCCAGATCTGATCAAAGCTGCTGGTTTACTGATTAATCAACAAATTGATGTACTCAATTGTAATTTAGGTTCACGGTTAACTACTTATGTCATAGAAGGTGGGCAGAGTGAAATATGCTTGAATGGCGCCGCAGCCGGGTATAATCAATCAGAAGACTTGGTTATATTAGTTGCTTATTGTTCTTTGGATGCAGAAAGCGCTAAGACACATCAACCTAATTTAGTGTTTGTTGATGCATACAATAGAGTTAGTAGTTTGAAAAACAAAGAAACGCATCAAAAAGAAAACTTTGAGCATGCTGCTTGAGTGAGAGGCTTGAGGGTTGAATGCTTGACATTCAGTTCGGTTCTTATTTAGAATCAAGCATTCTAAAAGGACGGTTTTCATTGGAGGAATGACATGAAGTTTTTTATATCAATTGTTGCTGTTTTGTTGACCTTTTTACTGATCCTAAATTTCAATAAGGAGTCAGTTTTATCAGCCGCACCACCAGCCACCAACAACTTGAACCAGCCCAATATAGTGACTCGACAATCAACGGATGTGCCCATTGCTGAAAAGAATCAGCAACAAACCCGGCAAAAGACTATATCAGAAATATATAAAGCAAATTGGGCAGCCTACTTTGAGGGCAAGAACATCAAACTCAAACAACCTCCTGATAGCTATTTAGAAGCCTACAGGGACTATGTCTATTTTAGAGATTTGTGCATGGATCAAGTGGTTTCTCATATCGTTAACGAAATTAACCCTGTGACTCAAATTTTGGGTTTGGGTAGTTCCAGACAAAATGACGCAGCATTTGAATCCCTGTCGGATATTCAAAAACAGCGAGTTTCTGAAAGGATTGACCAATGCGCCGCTTTGATTGAGCTCAGCAATGTCGTCTTTAAAAACAACGACACCATGTTACTTTTTGTGAGGTCGAGAATGGAGTCTCAGGTGCCTAAAACGGCTGATGAATTAGACATATATAATATGTTGCCTTTGATCAATAAATTTGAAGCGCTTCACTGGCATCTCAATGTTCAAAGGCGGGGTTTTGTAGAAAACAGAATTCTTCGTGAAGATCTGGAATTACAAATTAATGAGTTGTATCAGCAGCTGCGTGCTCTGCGTTCAAGAGAATATACGCCTGATCTGGCTCTGCAGGAACATCGCATCATTGAACAAATAACTAATTTTGAGCAGCAACAGTTAGATAATAAAGTAACTGAAGATAAAGATATTAAAAGAATCGCTGAGGAACTTGCGAAAGAAACTCAAAAACTAGTTGATTTGCTCTTGAAGACTGAATCGTCCGATGTTTTTTTGGCATTGATGGAACTATTCAGTGATCCAAATTATAAAACCTATTTTGCAACTTCAGAAGTCGATGTCATCAGTCGATTGGGGCTTCGGCCTATACAGTATCAGGACTTTTTGCTCCCCAAAGTCACCCAAATCAAGGCCTGCTCCATGGGCCACCCTTGCGGCATGACATCTGTAATCAGCGAGCAGTTGTGCTTGAATTATGGAGACGAAAGTGCTGAGTTCGCATG
>CALLLZ010000403.1 GCA_938008005.1 uncultured Marinicella sp.
TCAAATTGTGGCCCTGTCCAGCTGTTTTCGACTGTAGACCAGCCGTAAGCAGCGGGTTTGGTGTCGTGTATGATAAGGGCAGCAGCAGCACCTTGTCTGCCAGCCTCATCAAATTTGTAATCCCAACGTCCGTAGTAAGTCATGGCATTGCCATTGAATAATTGTTCGTCTTGCGTGGCATAGCCTGGGTCATTGACCAACATCACCACAGTTTTTCCTTTCACATTAATGCCGGCATAGTCATTCCAATTTCTTTCTGGGGCATTGATACCGTAGCCAACAAAGACCATTTCACTGGCTTCCATTGCAACCGAATTAATTTGTCGTCTAGACCAAATGACTTGATCATTTGCATAAGATAGATTGATTGTATCTGCATCTTTGGTACCTGATGCAATGATTAATTTAGGCTGGTTGATGGCTTCCACTGATGCCAATGGTACTTTTTGGGTAAAGCTGTCGCCATTACCTGGTGATGCACCTGCTTTTTTAAATTCATTTTCTAGGTAGTTGATGGTCAGGTTCTCGCCTTGACTTGCAGGGCCTCGACCACCAAACTCATCAGATGATAATGTGATGATGTGTTGGGTAAAAGATTCAACAGATATGCTGTCAATTGGGCTGTTTTTTTCTGTAGTCGCAGGTTTAGTAACTTCTTGTTGTTTAACAGTTTGTGGCTTGCTGTTTTGCTCTGAGTCGTTGCATGACAGAAGTAGGGCTGAGAATGTTAGGATTACAAGGGTGTTTTTCATAGGTTTGTTGGTGTAATTATTTGATGTTCATAATACAGTAATTTGATTGAAAAGCCATAATTTAGCTCAAAAGTATTTGCTAGCGGATATAATGCTATACCAAATAAAAAATTCAAATACCTATTCTTTTGCAGTGAATAATCTATGAGTCATAAACCACAAATCCAAATTCCTGCCACTTACATGCGTGGTGGCACATCAAAAGGCGTATTTTTCAATTTAACAGATTTACCTGCAGCAGCTCAAGTTGCTGGAGCAATACGCGATAACTTATTACTTCGAGTAATTGGTAGCCCTGATCCTTATGGTAAGCAAACCGATGGTATGGGTGGGGCAACATCCAGTACCAGTAAAACCGTGATTTTATCAATGAGTAAAGAACCTGAGCATGATGTGGACTATTTGTTTGGTCAGGTGGCCATTGATAGGCCCTTTGTAGACTGGAGTGGGAATTGCGGCAATTTAACGGCTGCTGTTGGTTCATTTGCCATCAGTAATGGCTTGGTAGATGAAAGTCGAATTCCTGACAATGGCGTTGCTGTGGTGCGTATTTGGCAAGCAAATATCAAGAAAACCATCATTGCTCATGTGCCGATAACTGATGGTCAAGTACAAGAGACTGGGGACTTTGAACTGGATGGGGTGACCTTTCCAGCTGCAGAAGTAAAAATTGATTTTGTAGACCCCGTGGGAGATGCAGCAATGTTCCCGACAGGCCGAATAATAGATGATTTAGAGGTGCCTGGAATAGGCACATTCAAAGCCACAATGATTGCAGCTGGTATTCCCACTATATTTTTGAATGCATCAGAAGTTGGTTTTACCGGAACAGAATTACAAGGTGATATCAATGGTGATGATGAAATCTTGGGCATGTTTGAGACCATTCGTGCCTATGGTGCGATTGAGATGGGATTGATTCAAACTGTTGAGGAAGCTGCAGGAAGGCAGCACACGCCTAAAGTGGCTTTCTTGGCACCACCTGCTGCATATACATCATCCAGCGGTAAAGCGATTGAAGTTGATGATATCGATTTGAATGTTCGTGCATTGTCAATGGGGTTATTACATCATGCAATGATGGGCACAGCAGCTGTCGCCATTGCTACAGCTGCTGCCATACCAGGCACCTTGGTTAATCAGGCTGCGGGTGGAGGAGCGCTTAATGATGTTAGATTTGGTCACCCATCAGGTACATTAAAAGTGGGTGCTGAAGTGAGTCAAATCGATGATGCATGGAAAGCTCAGAAGGTCAGCATGAGTCGCAGTGCTCGGGTATTGATGAAAGGCGAAGTTTATCTTCCAGTTGATTAATTACATTGAGACACAAATACAATCTCGCCCCTGACTTTTCGCTTGGTAGAGCATTTTGTCAGCATGTTCGAAACAATCCATTAAGGTCTCGCCAGCCACCATTTGTGCGATACCAAAACTACATGTCAGAGGTTCTTTGTGGGGGAACGTGTGTTGTTCCATCTGTTTTTGAATTCTTACGCATAAATTTTCAGATTCTGCGGCCTTTGCATTTTGTTTGAGTATAATAAATTCTTCACCACCCCAGCGACAGATCAATTCATCCTCAACACAGCAAGATTTCAGTAATTGGCCGAATGATTTCAATACATTGTCTCCGATTGTATGACCATGGTTATCATTTATTTTTTTAAAAAAATCCAAGTCCAAGAAGATTAGACTGAGTGGAGCTTCCCCATCATTTTGGTAGGTTTTATCTGCTATCAGTTCATTAAAATAATGCCTGTTGTAAAGTCCTGTTAAAGCATCTTGTTGGATGTTTTGTTGTAATTCTGTATTGATTTGTAATAATTTTAATTGTAGTTCACTCAATTGGCGATTCTTATTGGTTAATTTGCGATTGTACTTGTACATAAACAAATAACGGATCAGCAATAATGCGACGAGAAATGCTGAGCCTATCATGATTTGCCAAGCCAGCCTATAATTGGTGTTGTCGATAATTGCTACATCATTCCAGCGGTTATATATTTCAAAATGCTGTTGCTGAGTGATTTGTTTCAGTATGGCGTTTATTTCTGCCAGTAAATCATCCTGTCCTTTTTTGACCCCAACCCGTAAAGAATCATTGGTGCCTCCCCAGCCAGCTAACTTTAAGTTTGATAAACCCAATGTTTGTATGTGGCTATTGATGGAATGAACAGAACCAATAAATAAGTCAACATCACCATTGGCCACAGCTTTTAACCCATCAACTTCAGTTTTGTAGGTTTGAGTATTGATGTTTGGGTGGTTTTTGGTAATAAATTCTGTGACCCTATACCCTTGTGTTACGCCTAAAGTTTTTTGATCAATGTTTTCTAAACTTTGCAAAAAGGGTTGGTTCAATGTTGAAACTAAAAAGTTAGGTGATGAAAAGTATGTATCAGAAAAATCCAAATATGTTGATCTATCAGGGGTTTTATTGAGCATAGGCAATAATAAGCATTGCCCTGTTTGAAGGTAATCAAGTGACTGTTGCCAATCCTTGGTCGGTATTAACATAAATTCAAATTCTGACTTGGCCTCAATGATTTTCATATAACCAGCAGAAAGCCCAATATGTTGATTGCCCTCGATTGCTTCATAAGGTAACCAGTTAGGGTCAACACAATATGGAATCAAATTGTTGTTATCCGAGCTGACATTTCCAACAAATAAGGTCAGGAATAATAAAGTACTCAATTTTAAGGTTCTAAACCGAATCGAATCAGTTATACCTTTTACACTACACACACATTTATTATAGGCCAGCCAATCGTAATATCGATAGATAAATCCCATTACCAGATATGTTTTTTATGACCTATGTCACATTTAATGTGTATTTCAGCGTTTCTAAACTAACTAAAGTGCTAATAACTGTCATGATTGTCATGGCTTAAGACTAATTAGTTCTGAATGAAATTTCACAATTAAAACTTTTTACACTGGGATGAGTTTAATCATATACTGCAGACTATTATTAATCTGATAAGAGTTTTGATGGAAATATTAATCATTTCATTGGTTGCATTTGTGGCTTCTTTACTGACATTATTTTCTGGATTTGGCTTGGGGACTTTGTTGATGCCAGTAGTGGCTTTATTTTTTCCATTAGAAGTCGCCATAGGTATGACTGCCATCGTGCATTTAGTAAATAATCTATTCAAAGTGGCTTTGCTGGGAAGACAAGCGGTTAAGGATGTACTCATTAAATTTGGTGTAGCGGCTGTGATAGCTGCCTTTATTGGAGCATGGTTTCTGGGTTGGTTGGCTGAGAGTAATGCGTCGATGAGTTTCACTTTATTGGGCTATGCTGTGCAAACCACTTTGCTAAATATAACAGTGGGTGGTCTGATTCTGCTTTTTGTCCTATTGGAGTTCTCAAAAACTTTTGCTGCCATCAAATTGGGGCCTCGGTTTTTACCTTTGGGTGGAAGCATCAGTGGTTTTTTTGGTGGTTTATCGGGTCATCAAGGAGCTTTTCGCAGTATGTTCCTCCTCAAAGCTGGCTTAAACAAAGAACAGTTCATAGCTACTGGAGTTATGGTTGCAGTCATGGTTGATGTTGCTAGATTGCTGGTATATGGAAAAGATTTGGTTACAGACTATCAAGTGATTGATTGGAATTCGGTGATTGCGGCTTCTTTGGCAGCATTTGTAGGCGCTTTTCTGGGGAAGAAAATGTTAAAAAAAATCACCATAAAGGTGGTCCATTTGTTGGTTTCGGCATTACTGGTGGTGGTGGCTGTCGGTTTGATACTTGGTTTGATTTGAATACATGAAAAAAACTCAATGATATTGTTAGATGAAAGCTGTACGTTGCAGATTTTTTAATTTTTAAAAATAGATGAGAGATGCTTGAAAACTTTTGGGTTGGACAATAAACTCATGTGGTTAACTCCTTCGACTATAATTTGATGGTCAGCCAACAAGTTCAATTGTTTGTCGGACTGCTTATGTTGCCCCAGTGCAGATGACACTGAAACCAGGCCATCACCAATCACTTTTTGGTATATTGTATTGGTTTGATTTTTGTCGCTTCCTGCTATGGCATATAAATTGATGTTTTTAGTAACTGGTTTGAATAAATGTTCCTCGTTAGTACGACCATCGCGTAAATCTTTAATGCCTTGACTGCGAATACCTGTTAGCTTGGTAAAAGGGGCACTGTAAGGACTGATACTGAGAACATAATCTAACAAATGGCCTGATTTTTCGAGCACTGCGCCGTTATGAGGTGTCCCTAAGAAGACTGTTTTTCCAATTTGATCTAACCAAGTGTGCTTGGGGTCAGTTGATTGCAGTGCACTGCGAACCACAAGTCCCCCCATACTGTGGCATAAAAAGTGACATGATTGATTGCGGGACAATGCTCTGATAAAGTCATTCATTATATGAGCCAATAATTTACCATTCTGAAATATCGCTAAACCAGAGTTGTA
>CALLLZ010000404.1 GCA_938008005.1 uncultured Marinicella sp.
TGTAACATCGCGATGCGACTACCAATTTTGCCTGCTGCATAAGGTGAAGCGGAGATGTTGATCAATAAATCCACACCTTTTTCGGCCTGATAGACCACCGGTTCGGCATCGTACCAAATGTCTTCGCAGATGGTGATGCCCAAGTTGAAAAGTTGTCCTTTGATTTTTCCTCTTTTTATTTTTATGGCAGCAATACCATCATGGTGGCCGGGAGTAAAATAACGTTTTTCATCAAACACCAAATAATTGGGTAGTTTGTGTTTGTCATAAACCATTTTAATTTCACCGTCCTGAATCAAAGCTGCCGAATTATGAAGCAGTTCAGGTTCATTGGGGTGGTTACGTGGAAAACCTATAACGACTGCTATGTCTGTACAGTGGTCAGCAATGCTTTTGACTGAGTCATAACAGTCATCCAAGAATTGTTGGTGAAATAACAAATCTTCAGGTGGATAGCCGCAAACTGTTAATTCAGTCATTACCAAGATATCAACATGTTTATTTTTTGCTTCTTGTATGGCATCCAGAATCAACTGTTGGTTGCCTTTTATATCACCTACTTTGATGTTGAGTTGAGACAGTGCGATATTTATATCAGGTTTCTTCATTTGATCATTTTCCAAAAATTATGTTTATACCACCAATAAGCTGTAATCCATTGCCTTAACTGAATGGGTGAGGGCGCCAATAGATACATAATCTACACCAGTCAACGAAATACCCTCAATGGTTTCAAGAGAAACATTGCCAGAGGCTTCTAGGTCTATTTTGTCAGCAGTTATTTTTACCGCTTCGGTCATGGTTTTATTGTCCATATTATCCAGCATAATGCGATCAACTGGACAGGTTAAGGCTTCTCGTAATTCTTTTAAATTCGTGACTTCTACTTCTATTGGCCGTTGATGGTTGTCATATTCAAGTAATTTGTTAACGGCTTGTGTAATGCCGCCAGCAGCTTTGATATGGTTTTCTTTAAGCATCGCCATATCATATAATCCATGGCGATGGTTTACGCCGCCACCAAGTACCACAGCCCATTTGTCTAAGACCCGAAGGTTAGGAGCTGTTTTGCGGGTATCTAATATTTTACATTTACCTTGCGCCAGGTTAACGAATTGATTGGTTAAAGTGGCGATGCCACTCATTCTTTGTAACAGGTTTAACGCAACTCGCTCAGCTCCTAGTACCGATAACACAGGCCCATGAATTTTTGCGATGGTGTCTCGATTTTTGCATCGTTCGCCATCTTTGAACAACAACTCAACTTTGACTGATGAGTCAAATAATAAAAAGCTTTGTTTGAAAACCTCAAGACCAGCAATGACACCGTCTTGTTTGGCAATGAGTTTAGCTTCACATTGTTGTTCGGCTGGAAATATGGCCTCACTGGTCAAGTCACCTGTTTGGATGTCCTCGAGTAAAGCGCTGGCGATGATGTGTCGATAATTTACTGGGTTCATAAGTTTATTCAATGCTGTTTTGTCTCGCAGCCGTTTGTGATGACTGTTAAAATACAGGCTAAAATTTAAAACATCATTATCTTTGACCCATTGATGAAGCACAAGAGCCAAAATAAAAAAGACACAATAAACCACATTCATAAAAAATACATGAAAATGGCTTTGCGTTTGGCTGCTCATGGCATGTTCACTACAGGAACCAATCCTCGGGTAGGTTGTGTGATCGTAAAAGAGGGGCCCAATGGTGAATTTTATGTGATCGGCCAAGCTTATCATCAAAGGGTGGGTGAGAAACATGCAGAAGCATTGGCTTTAGAAATCGCTGGTGATTGTGCCAAAGGTGCCACAGCTTATGTGACTTTGGAGCCATGTTCTCATGTTGGAAAGAATCCGCCTTGCGCTGATGCTTTGATAAATGCAGGTGTTCAAACTGTTGTGGTTTGCAGTGATGACCCCAATCCATTGGTGAATGGTAAAGGCTACCAAAAACTTGAACAAGCTGGCATAGAGGTGATTCGAGGGGTGCTCAAGAAAAAAGGTGAGGAACTGAATCGCGGTTTTATCCATCGCATGCAAAATGGTTCACCTTGGATTCGCAGCAAGTCAGCACAATCACTGGATGGGCGCACTGCTATGGCCAGTGGTGAAAGTTATTGGATTACTGGGGAAAAAGCACGTGCTGATGTGCAATATTGGCGAGGAAGGAGTGGGGCTATTATTACAAGTATAGAAACAGTGTTTCAAGACGACTGCAGATTAAATTTTAGACCTGGCTTTTTGACAAGTAAAAAACAAAAGTGGTGCTTAAATAATTCAGTAAATCAACCACTTAGGGTTATAGTTGATAGTCAATTGAGAACACCTGTTGAGGCTAAAATATTGCAACAAGCTGAACAAGTCTTGATTGTTACTGCCTCCGAAAATCAGACCCTAATAAGCCAATATGAGAGTATAGGTGTCCAAGTTATAACCATGTGTAGATCAAAGAATGAAACAGTTGATGGAAGCAAGGATAGAGGCAGGAATCAAATAGACTTGCAAAAATTGTGCGGGTACTTAAGTCAACAAGGAATCAATGAAGTGTTGATTGAAAGTGGGCCGACTTTAAGTGGTGCTTTTTTGTCAGCAGGGTTGATCAATGAAATCATTGTTTATACTGCTCCAGTATTAATGGGCTCCAAGGGACGACCATTATTTGAATTAAACGTTGAAGAAATGTCGGAACGACACCATATTGATGTGATATCAAATAAATGGTTTGGTAGAGATCAACGCTTACGAGCGTTGATTCCGAAAAAAGTATAACCAGTCAAGCTTAAAAGTAAAAAAAATATGTTCACAGGCATTATTCAAAAAATTGGTCAAGTTATTGATAAAAAAGAACAATCGGGCGATTTCAGGTTCGTGGTTAAAACCAATTTCTCCCAACCTGAAAAGATTCAGTTGGGAGATTCGATAGCCATGGACGGCGTCTGTTTGACTGTAACAAAAATTAATCAAGATCAAGTTGATTTAGATGTTTCAGTTGAGACGGTTAATAAAACAACGGTGGCCAAATGGCAAATAGGAACTTCATTGAACCTTGAGCCTGCCATGACTTTACAAGATCAATTGGGTGGTCATATAGTTTCTGGGCATGTTGATGCAATAGGAAAGTGTATTTCAAGAGTGCCGAGTGCCAGATCTGAAATATTCGAATTTAAAATACCTGTAGAATTGACGAAGTTTGTAGTTAATAAAGGATCAATCACCATCAATGGAGTGAGCTTAACGGTTAATTCCATTGAAAAAGATATTTTGTCGGTTAATCTGGTTCCACACACCATGAGTCACACCAATTTAGGTGCCTTACAGGTTGATGACACCGTTAATGTCGAAGTTGATACCATCGCTAGGTACGTAGAAAAAATGTTACAACCGCACCTTATAAAGTGAGTAACTACGAAGTTCAAAAAAATAACACTTAGAGCATAAGCATGAAAATAGTTGAAAAACAAAACAGCATCAATTTGAACAGTACTGAGGAATTGATTGCAGACATTAAAGAAGGCAAGAT
>CALLLZ010000405.1 GCA_938008005.1 uncultured Marinicella sp.
ACCTCATTGGTGGTGATGTCCATAATTTGGCCACCGGATATTTTATTTTTACGCCACCCTCCCGGTTCATCATATGCACCCAACATACTCACATAACGCGGTACGCCATCACGAAAGCCCAAACCATTTAAGTGGCATCTGTCAGTTAAATCATAGGCAGTGATAAATGGCGGACGCCATTCTGGCTTAAAACTGTGGTCATTATCCAGAGTACAAAGACAAGACATCTTGGTATTAATAAACCACAGCTTATCAAATTTATCATAACCCATTTCATGAATATCAATCTGCCCTGTGACATGAGTCTTTCTAGGTAAGTAACAAGCATCGACTTGATCGCCCTGCCCCACTTTCGGGCCCACTGCCGCTAAATTTCGATAGGTGGTAATAGAGGACGCACCTCCAATGGCAATTTCATTATTTCGTTTAGCAATACCCATCGGCCTTTCAAAAGCCATAAAATGGGTATTAATGCCCCGCCCTTGTGGCCTTAACATCACCACTTGACCTGCTTGGTAAGTGGTTACCAAAATATTGCACTTACCCAAAGTAAGCAGCTCACGAAAAGAATCAGTTGATTGACTAGAGAAAGTTTCGGCCATTAGACTGTAATTGACTTTGTTAAATTAAAAAGTATTATGCCACCATCTTTGTTTTAAAGTAAGTGTCCCAATTAATCGCAACTAAATTGAGCCCCATTACTTTTTTGATCTGAATGGATGCAGTAACTGAGCCATAAAAGACCTGGGTAATCGGGGTACAGTTCCATAATGTGATGGCCACAGTTTTTTGGGCATATGATATGTTCTGAAAATCACATCGAACAAAATTAAGTGCACCGAGTAGTTGGTATCTATCGCAGGCTTTTGGGATGAGTGGTGCCAATGGTGGAACTGCGGTGTTACGAATATATATTTCAAGAAACCAGTCGGCAAACTGACATTGGCGTGCACATAAACAGCCTGAAAGGCCGCAAATGCAACATAAATATCCAACGCAGCTTTATCAGCCCCTATCAGATACAAAGGAATAATTGCCATAATCCGATCTGAAAATGTCTGAACCACATGGTTTCTTGAACTTGCCAACCAGTCCATATATTCAACCGAATGATGTACCGCATGAAAAGGCCATAAACCCGGCACTTCATGATAAGCCCGATGTGACCAATACAAGACGAAATCTGCAGTCACCATAAGAATAATAACCTGAGCCCAAATTGGCAGTGATAATATAAATGATTGCAAATCACTGCTAACGGCCCATGAAAATACCGAGTTAAAAAAGTAATTGGCCGTAAGTAATAGTACGGTAATGAGTAAATGATTAAAGACAAAATACCACAAGTCCAGACGC
This sequence comes from uncultured Marinicella sp., assembly GCA_938008005.1. Taxonomy (GTDB): domain Bacteria; phylum Pseudomonadota; class Gammaproteobacteria; order Xanthomonadales; family Marinicellaceae; genus Marinicella. The sequence continues at coordinate 1,357 of CALLLZ010000405.1, forward strand.
CATTCCGGCCGGGTAATGATTTGTTCTTTGTATTTAGGAAAAACCTTTTCAATGAATATAAACAATATGGCCGAGGCAATAAATGCCAAGATCAACCAGTCCAAGCCTAGCGATAATTGACTGGGCTCAACAGGCCCGGTTGGAATGTGATAACCACCCAAAGCAAAACCCAGAACAGTAAATAAAATACCGATAGCCCCCATCCTTTTGCGTTTATTGAGTATAAAAGTCAATAAACCAAAACCTAAAGAAGCCCACATTGTCATCATCAATACTGTTTGCAACCATTCAGCATCATAAACAGCCCGTAAATCTGTGGTGGTCAAATAACTAGGAAACTGATAACAAAGAACAGCCAAGAAGCTTAAAACCCCTAAAAACATAGAAATATAACCACTGATCCGACCTTCACCGATACGAAATGCCTTATCAGATAAATCAGGTGTGACCCGTTTTTTGTATTTATAACCTTTACTGTTGAATCTCATGAACTCAATGCATCATTAACAATTGGCTTAATTGTAATCAAAAATCAGATGATTACCAATTCTATTAATCAACACTGCTCTCTTAGGACTAAGGTGTTATTATTCAATACTTTTAACATTTCAAAGCGTAACTTTCTTAATCATATGTCGTTACCAGAAATTTAACCAATTATAAAATCCAATGAAAATCCGCAAACTTATTTTTCTGATTGTATTCGGCTGTATTTCATCAAAGAATCACGCCCAGAACTTACCCAGCCTTTTACTGGATAAAAACATCAACTCAACTTTTTCCATTCTGGCCTATGATGAGGATGCCCAAGAATGGGGAATCGCCGTCGCCACAGACAATATTTATGTAGGCAATTCAACCATCTATATTCAATCGGGTATTGGTGCTTTTTCTGTCATCGCTGAAACCGAGCCTAAATATGGTATTAAAGGACTTCAAAGCCTCGAAGCAGGCCAACCTATAGAACAAGCAATCAATGCAGTCAGAAATAAAGACAACAACTCAAACTACCGACAAGTCTCTGGCATAGATGCTCAAGGCAACGTATTTGCATTCACTGGTCAATCACTGAAATACTGGCAAGGACATGCCGCTGAAATTTTAGGTAATAATTACGTTGTTATAGGTAATCAATTGGCTCCTGATGTACTCACCTCCATGTCAGATACTTTTAAAAAATCCACTGGCACTCTTGCTGAAAGATTGCTTGAAAGTTTATTGGCTGGTCAAAATGCTGGAGGACAAATTTCTGGGAAACAATCTGCAGCCATAGTCGTTAAGGGAGTAAATAACGAATGGTATAACCAAATTGACCTGCGTGTTGATAACTCAAAACAGCCATTTAAAGAACTGCAAACTCTTATGAACCATCATTACGGCAGAATAAGACTGAATCAGGCTATGTATGCCCATCGAAATGGGCTTGCTGAGAAAGCCAAAATTAAACTTGCACAAGCTGAGTCCATGTTAGATGGATGGACTGGAATGTATGCAAGGATAGCTGTTGCCAATACCCTGATTAAAAATGAAGACACTGCCACTCATTGGATAAAGAAAGGCCTGAAAGAAAATAAAAATTGGACGGTTAATTTACCTGCTTTTTATTTCCTCAGAAACCATCCTGAAATGCAATCAGTGATTAAACCAGAAAAATTCACAGCAACAGATTGGGAAAGCGCCATCCAATTACTCAGCCAACTTGGTAAAGAAGCTGAAATCATTGAATTATCTAACACCCTCAGCAATCAAAATATTGAATCTTCATACCTAAGTTATTTAATTGGCAGGAGTTATTATTATGAAAAGAATTTGAAGCCTGCTATTGAGCATTTAGAGAAAGCATTATTGATTGACAATGAAAATATAGAAGCAGAAAAACTTTTAAAGACAATAAATACTGATTAACAATTTCTATCAATTCTATTTGACTTGAACACATTTAAAATGGATCCCCGTGTCTGATACAGTTGGGTGAGTAATGGAATTACCACAATGCAATACAATATAAATGTTAAGTCCCAGAATTTTAATCCGCACGAGGATGACAGTAGTGGTTTGACGGTTGGCCTTGAGGGCCAACTTACAGTCTCGTCATCTTCGGGCGGACATAATGTACTGAATATATAAACTAATCGATAGTCTTTTAATTTTAGTCCTGGTTTATTAAATAGTAATAGACCCGGAGATCCATTTTAAATAAAGCCATTAACCTAAACCACTTTTCAACCCGTGGTGCATTTGGAGTCACTTTAAATGAAACAGCCGAAAATAACTGCCATTCTTTGGCCTGGCCTTTCCGGCTCCTCTTGAACGACGAGAGAAAACAATCATATTCATAACAGAATGCTATGAATGCACCAAAAGTTCTTTTCATATCCATATAAATTAAACTGGCTCAATACTTAACCACTTTCTGATGAATGGTGCCAAAAATATTGTGGCCATTTTTATCAGTGATTTCAATTTTCACATCATCACCAAAACTCATAAACGGTGTGCTGGGTTTTCCGTGTTCAATAACTTCTAAAACACGTTTCTCGGCCAAGCATGTTGAGCCTTTGGCCATATCATGGTTTGCAATTGTGCCAGAACCAATCAGGGTACCTGCGCATAACGGTCTGGTTTTCGCTGCATGGGCGATCAATTCTGCAAAATCAAACTGCATATCCACACCGCATTCAGGCTCACCAAACCATTCACCATTCAACCAAGTTCGCATTGGAAGATGAATTTTATTGTTACTCCAAGCATCACCCAACTCATCTGGTGTCACAAAGAATGGCGATAAAGCTGTGCGTGGTTTTGACTGTAAAAACCCAAAACCTTTAGCCAATTCGGCTGGGATTAAATTACGCAATGAGACGTCATTCAAGATACAAATTAATTGAATATATTGCCCAGCATCCTCGGCAGATACATGCATGGGTACATCTGAAGTAATAACAGCCGCTTCTGCTTCAAAATCGATACCGTATTCTTCACTGACTACTTCGATATCTTGATTATGTGCGAGAAAACCATCACTGGTCCCTTGGTACATCAACGGGTCCTCTAAAAAACTTGGTGGCATATCAACACCTCTGGCACGCCTTACCCTTTCTACATGGGCCAAATAAGCACTGCCATCTAAAAATTGCAAGCCTCTGGGTAACGGCGCCATTACCTCATCCATATTCAAGTCGAAAGCATCATTCAATCCATCGTCATTTAAATGTTGGTTTACCGTGTTAAGTTGCGGTGCAACCTGATCCCAATTATCTAATGCTTGTTGCATGGTATCAGCAATTTGTGGCACTTTCACTGCACGGGAGCCGGCTTTGTTTACAACGACCAATTGGCCGTCACGCGTTTGGTTATTTATACTGGTTAGTTTCATAGTTTATTATTCTCTTTCTTCACTTCGACTTTGCTCATTGAACGAATCCCACTGGTTGAGCGGAGCCAAAGCCTTTATCATTTAATTCTTCTGTCATTCACTTCGACTTCGCTCAGTTAACGAATCCCGCTGGCTGAGCAGAGTCGAAGCACACCTATTCAGCTTCTCGCCATGAGTTCACATACTCTGGCCATTCTACTTGTTCGGCCGCATCACACACTTCCAAAGGATCACGGGTATCAATCATCACAGCGACTTCCTCAGTCATGGTGTTTTTCTGAGTAAACGCATGCTTCATGGCTTTTGGATGAGGGCCATGTGTAAAACCTGTCGGGTGTAAAGTAATCATGCCAGGGTGTATATTATCTCTGGAAAAGAAATTACCTGAATGATAAAACAACACCTCATCATAATCATCATTATTATGATAAAAAGGTACTTTCAGTGACTCTGGGTTTGTTTCAAATAAACGTGGCACAAAAGTACAAACCACAAATCGATTACCCAAGAATGTCGTGTGCGCTGATGGTGGCACATGAAAACGATGACTCATTACTGGCGAAATATCACGCCAATTCAATACCACAGGCATCAAATCACCTTGCCAACCTATGGCATCCAAAGGGTTAAACGGGTAATTAATGGTTGATATTTTCTGTAGCCTTTTGACTTGTACAGTCCAATCATCATAACTGTATTGAGCTTTGAAGTTATCATCAATCTCAGGTGTTCTGTACACGGCAGAATCAACAATTGCATTTGGCCCTAATAAACCTTTATCTGGCAATTGATAATGACCATTGCTTGATTCAATCATCAAAATCTCACATGGATTAGACGTTTCCAAACGCCACATCGTACCTTTAGGCAACATCAAATAGTCACCTTCTTTAACCACCAAATGGCCAAAATCACAATATAGATCAGCGGTTCCCTGATGAAAGAATAACAAATCATCTCCATCGGCATTCCTGGCCAGTTGCTTCATGTTGCCATTGAGCGTCCACATACGAACCTTAACACGGTTATTTTTCAATAAAACATGTGCATCCCAGGGTGTCTCTTGACTTGAGCCAAACAAATTGGTGTCAAAGGCTCTGGGGCGATTATCTCCTTGAAAATCAGTCCAACCAGTGTGTTTATTTTTATGATAAAAATGCGTTACAGGGCCAAAGAATCCTTCTTTACCCATCTCACGCTCATAGCTGTCTTTAGGAAAACCTATATGAGCTTGTTTGGCCACTTTGCCTTGTTTCTTATAGAAGTTAAACCACTTACCATTCATTGAGACTCTCCTTATATATGACGATCTTCAGAGGTAACCCCGACGCTCTTGTTCTAATTCAATCGAATCAAATAAAGCCTGGAAGTTACCCTCACCGAATCCTTCATTACCTTTTCTCTGAATGATTTCAAAGAAAATTGGGCCAATCGCAGTATTGGTAAAGATTTGCAACAAGATTTGTTTTTGGGTCGCTTCATCGGCATCAATTAAAATATGATTACGCTGCATGCGTGCCACATCTTCTTCATGCTCTGGCACACGGCGATCAATGATACTGAAATAGGTTTCAGGTGTTTGCATGAATTCTACACCAGCCGCGCGCATTGATTCCACTGACTCATAAATATTCTCTGTAAACAAAGCAATGTGCTGGATACCCTCTCCCTTATATTCATCCAGGTATTCATTGATCTGTGACTTAGGGTCTTCTGACTCATTCAATGGAATTTTCACTGAACCATTTGGACAGGTCATGGCTTTTGATACCAAACCTGTTTTTTGTCCTTTGATATCAAAATATCTGATTTCTCTGAAATCGAATAAATTCTCGTAATGATTACTCCATTTTTCCATATTACCAAAATGAAGGTTATGTGTCAGGTGATCAATAAAAGTCAACCCAAATCCTGTTGGGGTCTGGTTCATACCAACGATATCATCGAAATCTTCCTTTAACATATTGGCATAACTGGCTTTATCCAATACATATAAAGCCGCATCACCAATCCCTTTGATGGCCGGAAAATTCAAGCCATTAGGTACTTCCATTTGTTCAGAACCACCCTTTAAACTATGTGCCAATGCATCTTCTTTGTTATCAAAGACAATAGAGAAACCACAGGCACATGGGCCATGGGCTGATCTGAAATCGGCGGCAAAACCAGTTTCACATTCATTGATGTAAAAATCAGTCTGCCCTTGCCTGTATAAGGTAATGGGTAATTTTTTATGTGTTTTAATTGCTGTAAAACCCATTTGGCGAAATAACTTATGCAATGGTGCGGTATCTACAGCCGAATATTCTATGAAGCCAAAACCGTTGATGGTTGCTGACATGTTGTTGCCCCTGAAATTCCAAAGAGATTATTCTATCCGCATTTAGTTTCATTTGAAACTATTTTTATTTCATTTAAAACTATATTAGCTATAAAATAGAATTCATGGACTTAAATCAATTTCTCCCATATCAACTTTCAATCTTAAGCTTGAAGATTTCTAAAGGCATCGCTGAACACTATCAAGATCAGTTCGGCATCAACATTTCTGAATGGCGTGTACTGGTTATCTTGTATAAAAACCCAGACATAACTGCTAAAAAGATTGCCTTATTATCACAAATGGATAAAGTCCGCATCAGCCGCACACTCAAATCACTTGTACAAAAAGATTACTTAACACCCACACAACATCCTTTGGATGCCCGAGCCAAAAACTATGAGCTCAATAAACGGGGCCGGTATCTGATGCGCGCGGTCATACCAGATGCCTTGCGTTATGAAGAAAATTTACTCAGTCAACTATCTAATGAAGAACGTAATCAACTGCACCATTTAATTGCTAAATTTAATCGAATTATAGGTTAATTGTAACAGCCTCTGCTAACCCTCAAAGTTAACAAAAAATATTCAGCAAAACTTATCCCGTATATTGTTTGCGGTTTAGCCTTGATTCATTCAGAATTTTAATGTAGTATATTACGTACTACTTTTTACGTACGGAGAGAATTATGAAAATATTTATCCCACTTATCGTTATTGCG
>CALLLZ010000406.1 GCA_938008005.1 uncultured Marinicella sp.
GTCAATAACACTTATAAAGGTGAGAGCGTCGATGAAAACAGTTATTCCGATGCAAACCAAATAAAAGAAAACACTTATAAAATAGTGAATGACATTACCTGCGGAGAACAAGCGACCCATTTACGGTTTGACCCACTTCCAGCGGATGGGAAAGTCGATATCACATCAATGAGGGTTCACACCCGTTACTGGCACAAAGTTGATTTAACGCAAGCCATTGAACACATCAAAGCACTCAACAGCATCGAAAGTGTTACACTAAATAATGGAAAAATATCAATTTCCGCAAATGGTAACGACCCTTATATCGAACTTTCAAACAACCTGCAATCATATTTAACACCGACTCAAAGGGACTGGCTTTATTTGGTGCTTAAATACAGTTTCTGGGCTTTTATATGGATCAAATTTTCTACCTGGGCTTTAAGTCTTATTTTGAAAAATGGTGTGATGATTTACAACACCGCTAAGTCAAGTAAAACCTACTTTGACCTTCAATCAGGAAACTTCATGGCCAAGCTAAATCATTTCACATCAAAACCAATATCTGTGAGTATATGGTTGGTGTGTCTGGGACTGACTATTCTCTTGTTCTCCTGTTATGTTTTTGCCAACCATTTAAGCCAACAGTTTAATCTTGGCTCAACCTTTATGGTGATTTTTAGTGCCATTCATTTTGTGTTTATTTTCAGCTTCTACGTATTATTCCTAAGCTTGTTAGGTTACATCAAATGGCTTAGGGTGTTGCTCGGTTTTGTGTTTTTATGCTGCTTACTTTTTATCGCAGCTGACGTCAGTTTATTCACACTTAATGGAATGCATGTCAAACATGGTTTAGGCATGTTGACTGATGGCGGTATAGGCCAGTTTTTCAATAACTTGAAATTTACCCAACTATCAAAGTGGGAGTTATCACTCTACCTAGGCCTGATACTTGCTTCCATTCTAGTCAGTTTGGTCGTGGTTTGGTTTGTTGAGTTCAAACTGAGGCACAGCCACTTTAAGCTTTCAATTAAACATGTATTGATAACAAGTATGGTTGCTTTGTTATCTATTTACCTCGTTCAACAAATCTCATCCAAATACCTCAACCAAAAACAAATCCTGACTTATGAGCAACACCACCCCATAGGTATCAGTTTTTTTAATGTCAATAATTACCTCGTGTCATTTGATGCAACAGCCAGGCCATTTAAGCGACTTGACACCGCTCCAGTAGTCACTCAAAATACTCAAAAACACAACATTCAGAATGTTTATTTATTCATTTTTGAGTCAATCAGAGCAGATGTTGTCACACCTGAAGTCACACCTGAACTGATCAAGTTTAAGGAAAACTCTTGGCAATTCGAGCAGGCTATAGGCTCTGGTAATGCCACTCATTACGGCTGGTTTTCAATCATCAATGCCCGACAACCTTATTACTGGGAACGATACCGAGATTTAAGTGATAAAAAGGGCTCAGTCCCTTTACAGTTATTTAAACAATTAGGCTACCAAATCAATATTTACTCAGCCAAAGACCTTTCTTATCTTCAATCGGACCAAACCATGTTTGGCCAGAACTTAACACTATTAGATTACATCAGCCCACACCCAGATATGCCCCCTCCAGAACATGACCAAAGGGCTATTAATGAGTTGCTCAACGACATAAAAACCAAACATCAACAAACCAAGAACCTCAATATAATCTTCTTGGATTCGTCTCACTACCCTTATCGTTGGAATCCTGCTAATATTGAAGAAATAAAGCCTTATCTGGGCACACCTGAAGAAGGTACTGACTTATCAAGCGCGAAACGAATCATTAAAAAAGATAAAACCCCCATTTTTAACCGATATAAAAATTCCATTAAATATATGGATTATTTATTTGGGCAAATGCTAAGGGGCATTAAAGAGTATGATTTGGATGATCGATCAATGGTGGTAGCTGTTGGTGATCATGGACAACAGTTCATGGAACATGATTATATGATGCATGGGTTCACTCTTTACAGTGAAGATATTGACGTGCCTTTGTATATCCAGGGGGCTAACATACCGGTTAAAACTGATTCAAAAGTGGCCTCCTATATCGATATCATGCCCACTGTCCTTGATCACATAGGTGTTGATCTAACATCCATCCATCAAATTGATGGCCGTTCATTGTTTAAAGTTGACCAAAATAACTATAAACTATCCTCTGTTGCAGGGGAACAAAATACACCGGCCACTTTTGCTATAACATCCCAAAAATGGAAACTGCATTTCCGCACAGATAGCAACAATATCACAGGCTTTAATAAAATCTACATCACAAATATCACTGACCTAGACGATATTGATTACATGCCAAACAATGGTTTGCAAGATGATTATTTAAACTTTATCAATCAAGAGTTTCCAAATTTTCTTAGCCAAGTGACTATTTTTGATTGAACAAAAGCGGCTAAGTCACTTATTTACAAATTAACCTATTGAGACCTCTGCACAAGTCTGGGTCTTTGAAAAAAAGAATTGAAGAGCCAAAGTTCAAGGCAGGAAACGCGAGTAATAGCTGGCTATTGATTAGTTTTCTAACGCAGAAATTTGGATTTTCAAACTTTTTTACATGATTCATGACTTATGCAGAG
>CALLLZ010000407.1 GCA_938008005.1 uncultured Marinicella sp.
TTTAACTTTGTAGATCACTGTGAAAAAGCTGGCATAGAAACCAGCATAACCCCTGGCATCATGCCTATTACCAACTTCAGTAACATCAAACGTTTTTGTGGCTTTTGTGGTACTGATATGCCACGCTGGTTACAGTATAAATTAGAGAGTTATGGAGATGACCGAAAATCCATCCAGCAATTTGGCACAGAATTCACCATAAAATTGTGTCAACAGCTATTGGACCAAGGCGTACCAGGCATCCATTTTTATACCCTCAACAGGGCCAAAGCCACTTTGGATGTCGTCAAAGGGCTACATTAACAACATTTCAAATCTAGAGGGCTGCTAACCAGCCCTCTAAGTCTCTCTTAGCACACACACAACTTAAAAAAACAAATGGTATACTAAAGTTACCTTTATTTCAAATGCTAAACCACTGTTTTCAAATAAATCTATTAAAACCCCACATAAAACTTAATAAATCGGTTAAAAGAGCACATATAAGTAACTTTAATTACTCCATTTGTATATTTTTATTACGTAACTAAAAGTTATCATAGGCTTAATGAATCCAATTGGCCAACGAATAAAGCAACTTCGAAAAAAACATCAGTTAACTCAAAATGATATAGCTGACTTTATCGGCGTTCAAAGGGTTTCTGTCAGCAAGTGGGAATCACAAAATGACATGCACAACACACCAAAAGGTGAACATCTATTCAAACTATGCCAAATCCTAAAAACAACAGCAGAGTTTCTGCTGTATGGACAAACACAGTACAACCCACAACCATTCAAAAACCAAACCACGGAACGAATACAAGACAACATTGGCACTTACCTTAAAAAGGTTCCTCTACTCAGCTGGTCTGAAGTAAAGAACAATAAAAGCTTGTTAACCAAAAACTTTAAAACCAATGAGGTTATATTCAGCCACCAAGAGATTTCCAACCAAACCTTTGCTCTACCTGTTGTAGGCGACTCAATGACATCTAGCTCAGGTGCATTCAGCTTTCCAGAAGGTGTTATCATTTTATTTGACCACATATACTCAGGTGAATATTATGATGACATGTTCATTATCGCCAATGTTAATCAAGAAATTAAGTTTCGCCAAGTTAAATTCGATGGCTCAAAAATATACTTAAACCCCTTGAACCCTCAATACCCTAAAATCTTCAAACCATTTAAAATGATTGGCAAGGTTGTAGAAATGCAAATGAAGCTTCCTTAAGAAAATCCTGATTTATTCAGTTTTCACCAGCCTTTATTTTTTGTTCCAACTTCTCAAATGCCCGCTTTTCTTCTTCATTAATTAAACTTGTATCATTGAGGTACAAAGAATCTACTTGTTGATAGAATACGACTGCTTGATCCAGATCTTGAGTTTCGATTGATGCAATGATCAATTGTTTTAACAGCCCCTTGTGATAACTTGGGTTAGACCTCACCATAATAGACTGCTCTCCCTTAACCAAGTGAATCATTGCCTGTTCATATTCATCGTTTTCAAAATAAGCAACACCTAATGCCAATGTAACTCCCACAGTAATCACATGATCTTCTCCCAATTGCTCGGTACATACCGGCAAAATTTTCTCACCTATAGAGGTGGCATGGGCATGCTTTTCAAGCATTGACAAAGCTTTAATTTGATTCAACTGCACATACAAAGTAGCCATATGGGTTGAACCCAGCTGTTCAAACTGGTGAATGTAAAGTTCATTTAACAAATCAAGTGAACGTTTCGCTTCACCCGCTTTAAGTAGGTATGAAGCCAAGTTGGTTTTGTATTGGTTGGTTTCATAATGATCTGCACCATAATGATCTTCATAAACAGATACAGCATCTTCTAACAATTCTATCGCAGCAATTAAATCTCCTGACTTCAAAGCCAGGTGTGACAATGTAGTATCTGCTCTGGCAGCAAAAATATTTCTTTTTCCATACAACTGGAATGCCATACTCTTGGCCTTTTGTGCTTTTTCAAAGGCCAAATCATCTTGCCCTAAAGCTTTATAATTATTAGCTAAACGTATTAATGTCGTTATCCACTTTGGGTGTGCTGATTGATATAAACGCTCCTGTAGCAGCGCGGCCTGTTGTAAAAATGTCAGCGATTTCTCTATGCCATTTTCAGACTGATCTTCATAAAACCTCGCTAAATCATGAATAATATCAATGGTTTTGGTATTGACCTCACCGTTCACTTCAACACTTAAATCTAAAGTATTAATCAGGAGTTTTTCCGCCTCATTATTCCTGCCACTGTTAAGATAAGTATTGGCTAGCATCAAGTTCAGTTCAACTCTTTGTACATCCTCAAGGTTATCAGTGCCTTGTTGTGCAAATTTATTGAGAATGATCTCCTCTGCCTGCTCAAAATCACCTGAAAAGTTCATTGCTTCCACACGAAGGCGAATGATTTCATATGAATGAGTTAGTTGCGAGTCAATAACAGCTAATAATTTATTTAAACGAACCACCGCTTGATCATATTTTTTTGCTTCGAACAACAGACCTATGATATTGATTTCTGTCTTATCAGGCTTATCGCTTATTAATTTCGCTTGTTCCAATTGACTGATAGCAGATTCATACTCACCAATTTTACCCAGTGACAAGCCTATGGTCTGTAGAAGCTCCGCATGTAATTCGGCGTTATCAAGCGATTGTTGTGATAACTGTGCTTGTGCTTCTGACAATAAATCTCTAACACTCAATGTTTCCCCTGCAAAAACATCAGGGTCATTACTGGCTAATGCATTTAATAAAAACAGCTTTACTTCATTGGCTTTATGGGCTTCATATTGAGCAACGTTTTTTTGGTGAACAGTCGTGATAATTCCAACAATCAGAGAAATAGAAGTCGCAAGCCACAAAATTGAAATGGCTTTATTCCTTACAACAAACTTCTTCAACCTATATGCGAAGGTATCTTTTGTAGCCAATATAGGTTTATCATCTAACCAATTCGATATATCTTGCCGTAAATCAACAACCGTTAAGTATCGCTGCTTCTGGTCATGCTGCATGGCCTGTAAAATAATATTCTTTAAATCTGCATCTAAATTGGTTTTGTGTAAAACGCCCCTCACATATTTCTCATCGTTAGATTCATCAAGCATGCGTTGTTTAAATTCAGGTAACGGCTTTACACCAGACAACAGTTTCAACAACACGGCTCCCAATGAAAAAATATCGGCTTGGGTGGTAATACTTTGGGCCTTTAATTGCTCGGGAGCTGCATACTCAGGTGTAAAAACCATTGTGGTGCGTTCTTTTCTTTCGGAATCTAAAGTGGCAATACCAAAGTCCACCACCTTGAGATGGCCATTTAAATCAATCAATACGTTACTTGGCTTCAAGTCGCGATGGATAATTAAATTCGCATGGGCATAGTGGATCGCATCAAGTATTTTCAAAAACAACAAAACAATGGCCCGACAAGAGAGTTGTTTTTCAATCACATATTCATTGATAAGTTGCGCGCCATCAACATAATCTGTCACCAAAAAAGGGGTACCATCAGCTGTATATCCACCATGATGGAAAGATATGATATTGGGGTGATCCAGTTGAGCCAATGCTTGCTGCTCTCGGTCAAACATACGCATTGAAGCCTCTGAAACACTGTAAGGGTGCATGATCTTTACAGCCACCTTCTTCTGAACCTCACTCTCAATACGCTGGGCCTCATAAACTGATGACATACCTCCCTTGCCAATCAACTTAAGCAAATGGTATGGCCCTACGCTTTGTCCAGACAAATCAGTAGAGTTAGGTACCCCCTGCAACATAAAAGCATCAGCAAGACCATCGAAAGTGGTGCTGTGTTGTTGTGAATTTTTCAACAACTCTTGAACCTTATATTTAATTTCGCTATTTAGCTCTTCATTCTTCTTCAGTTGTTCCAAAGCATCAGACAAAGGTAAATCCATCAAATCCTCAAATGTTGACCAGGCCACCTTCCATTCATTGTCAAAATCAAAATCTTTCATCAAATTGATTTATCGGCCAATAATGTAATAAAAAAACTTTTAGCCATATTCCAATGTCGCACCACCTGCCGCTTTGAAATACCTTGAAAACCTGCTATTTCATCCAAAGAAAACCCTCCAAAGAACCTCAACTCTGTTAATTCTGCCAAGCTTTTATCAATACATGCCAATTGATCGATCATTTGGTTAATTTCCAACAACTTGTCCTCTATATTATTATGGTCAGATACCAATGACAAAGTCATCTCATCAAACTGAACCGCATGCTTATGCCGGTTCTTATGTCTGATAACATCTATTAAATAATTTCTCATACATTTAGCCACTGTGTAAAAAAAATGTTTATCACTCTCAAACTCGGTTCCTTTGAATTTTGATAATTTAATAAAACACTCATGAGACAGTACTGTTGGTGTGATGGTTTGCCCCGGCCTTAATTTTGAAATTTGTAAGTGAGCAATTTTTTTTATTTGGGGGTAAAGCACCTGATACATTTTTTCAGCACCTTTATCCTGTTCTGAAAGTATTCTTTCACTGGTTTGTTTATCTACCATCGTGCACCTACCTTGATCTGTTAACACCTACCATCTTAGTCAGTTACCTTGAACCATCATTGAACAAAATCAAACGACAAAGTGTGAACTGTGTTTCAGATTAAAACATCTCATCCGTGAAGACAAAGCATCACCACTTTAATTATGGAAGCCCTGATTCATTCAACGCCATCACTTAAATTTAGATTTATCTTGGCACTGTTTTCTTAATCACAACGTATTTAGATGTAATTACTTATTTTGGAGGACAACCATGAAAAATCTATCAATACTCATTTCAATACTGGCTACAGGCAATGTAATGGCGGCCAAATACACAACATGGCAAGAACACAGTACTGTTTTTTTAGAAAGGCAATCGCAACAGGATAAACAATCAGCCGGAACCACAGTTGTAACGGTTGGTTCAGATACCTCTTGTGACTTTCGAATCGGCGCAACCAAAATTCAAGACGCCATAGACTCAGGCGCAGATGAGGTGCGCATTGTGAATGATTCATACACTGAAAACTTGGAAATAGATGATCAAAGTATAATTTTAACTGGCGGATATACCAACTGTACCAATGCTGCAAACGGTATCAGCAATGGAGGCCGAGCGGTTGTCAATGGTAACAACATCACAACAGTCTTATATATTTACGGAGACACCCAAAATAACGATATAACTATAAACAACATGATTTTTGAAAATGGCCTAAGTGGTGACTTTCCATCAGGCGGAGGCATCGCTGTTCGATTTGCTGACTTAAATTTAACCCTTAATAACGTTTGGTTACAAAGCAACAGAGGCGGTAGCGGTGGCGGTTTAC
>CALLLZ010000408.1 GCA_938008005.1 uncultured Marinicella sp.
CACATAAAACAATACAGTGGAATGACTATCATAAACATATGTACTGAACAACCTTTTAAAGTTATTGACGTACGTTTTACTTAGTAGTATATTTGTTACAACAAATTATTTTAATAAGTAATAAAAAACAAAAATGTGTGGTCTTTTGACGACACAAGCTTTGGAGTTACAGAGATTTCCTCCCCTAACGCTTTTAACTCTCTGATTTCTGTAACTCCACCCTCTTATATAATAATTTGTTATATATTCAGGAAATGCGGCCTTGTATACCAAGGCGCACATTGCTTGCTGCGGTGACTGTAGCTCTGTCAATGTCATGGGTTACTAACTGATTCATGAAATTGAGTCTCCTCTTATTAATTTTCTAGCTCAATAAAATCAGCAATAACCGTCCTTTAGCTTTCTATTATAAACCGAAAACGGCATAATACCCCAACCTGTTTTAAAATATTTTTACAACACCCATGTTTAATTCATCAGACGCCATTCAAATTCATCTACTTGAAGTCGATAATGCCCAGCCTTTAGCAGGCCATTTTTTTAAGCGCGCATTTAATGATCAAATTCCCAACTTCCCCAAACATTTTGTTTTATTGGCTTGCAATGAATTGGGTGAAAATATGACTTTGGGTTATGTGCATTTCACCCAACATCACAACATATACTTGGGCGGTGGTATGTGCGTCAACAGCCGTGTATTGCGACATTTACCTGAACATTTGAGACACGAGTTGAATGAGCAGGGTGGGGTGGCTTTTTATATGTTGTCACAAACAGTCAAAAAGCTTAAAAACTGTGATGCTGTTTTTGGTTATGTCGGTCATAAAGGGGCTTATAGAATTGATTTGGCGGTGGGTTTTGAACAGACCAAGCACAAACATTTAATTGTTTATTGGAAAACTGAACTTAATCAAGAACAACAGCAACAAACCATTCAAACGGCCTATGAGTTTGGACCTTTTTAATATATAAGTAACATCCCCGGGTCAAAGACAAATAATATTGGGTAAATTAAGAAAGGAGTACAACATGGTATATGATTATGATTTATTGGTTATAGGAGCTGGTTCTGGTGGAGTAAGGGCAGCAAGAATTGCTGCAGGTTATGGAAAAAAAGTGGCCATTTGTGAATCTGACAAAGTCGGTGGTACGTGTGTGATTCGTGGTTGCGTTCCTAAAAAATTATTTGTCTATGCTTCACAATACAATAAATTGTTTAAAACTGCCAAAACCTTTGGCTGGGACGTTCAAAGCCAATTTAATTGGACTACCTTGCTTCAAAATAAGAATGATGAAATCGATCGGCTTAATGGGATCTATTTAAAACTGTTATCCAACGCAGGTGTAGAATTGATCAAAGGCCATGGTTCATTTGTCAACGAGCATACTGTTGATGTAGGTGGAGAACATTACACTGCAGAAAATATATTGATAGCAACTGGTGGCGTGCCTACAATTCCAAATATCCCAGGTAGGCAATACGTTATAACCTCTAACGAGGCATTAGACTTACCAGAACTTCCAGAGACCATAACCATCAATGGTGGTGGTTATATTGCTGTTGAATTTGCTGGTATATTTAACTCGCTTGGCGTAAAGGTAAATTTGGTTTATCGTGGCCAACAAATACTGCGCGGTTTTGATGATCAAGTGGCGCAATTTGCCCAAGAATCATTTGTTGAAGCGGGTATAAATGTGATGACCAACACTGAAATTACTGCTGTTGAAAAAGATGTAGATGGGTATGTGTGCCAATCCAATAATGGTGATATTCGCTCAGATGCAGTGTTTTTTGCGACTGGCAGAAAAGCGAACACGGCGTCTTTGAACCTTGAACAAGTGGGTATTAAAATAAAACCCAATGGACAAGTGATTGTTAATAAAGGCCAACAAACCAACTTGCCACATATTTTGGCTGTAGGTGATGTTTGTAATTCAGATAACTTAACGCCAGTAGCCATTCGTGAAGGCCATTATTTGGTTAATCGATTGTTTAACAAGGGAAATCAATATCCGGAGTATGACTTCATACCAACCACGGTATTTTCGCAGCCCGAGATTGGCACCTGTGGATTAACTGAGGCCGAGGCTAAAGCTCAGTATACAAATATCGAATGTTTCACCAGCACATTCCGTGCGATGAAATATGCAATGAGTGAAGTGACCGAGAAGACCTTGATGAAAATTGTGGTTAATACTGACACTGATCAAGTTTTAGGTATCCATGTTTGTGGTGCAGACGGCGGTGAAATGATTCAAGGGTTTGGGGTGGCATTGAAACAAGGCCTGACAAAAACCCAACTTAACAGCACCATTGGCATTCATCCGACTTCAGCTGAGGAGTTTGTTACGCTCTAACTGGAGTTTTAGAAAACCCAAAATAACACCTGAATACGCCAAATAATGGAAGCCTATATAATAGTTATAGAATAAAGAAATAACTAGCAAAACCAGAAACATGATTGTGTTACTCAGAGTGAAAACTCTTATATAGGTTGTGATGTTACCGATGGTTTTAGCATATTTTCTTTTTAAATTGGTTTTGTTGAAAAAGGTATCACTAGAAATGGATAGTGACCAGGGTTAGTCCATAGTTTGAGTCAAGATTCTCTGCAATTGTGACGGTTTTTTCCAATCATTGTTACAGACATACCTTGGCATGGACCAAATCTGATTCAGTTTAGTGACATGTTTAGGTTCGGTAGTGAAGGCTGCCTGTAACCCTAGTTCAAATCCGTATTTAGGCAGGTATTCATGACGCAGGTAATGACTGTAATTACCATAAGGATAAGCAAAAAAACTGGCTTGATAATCTTTGCCTACCTGCTTGAGCAGATAGTCCTGGGCCTGTCGAATTTGGTGTTCGCATAGGGGTTTCGTGTCAATATGGTGAAAAGAATCATCAGTGATATTAGGGTTATCAAAAGCGGCGTGGTTATGATCCCAGCTGTGGTTGGCAATATGCATAATGCCAGAATTTTGAGCCGTCGACCACCAACTGTCATTCCACCACCCTTTTCCAACTAAACATATGTCATCCAACACCAGTCGTGCCTGAGGTGAGACAATTACAAAATTGGTGATGTGTACATTTTCACCCGTATTGCTTTGATGGTTTTTTAGGATGTTTAAGAAACTGCTTTGTGGTCCATAGTCTGGATGATCCAAATCATGAAAATCAAAATCAGTGCCATCATCACAAGTCAAAACTACAGAGTTTTCGACACTGGTATCAGGTGCTTGGCCTGAATGCCATTTCATCATTTGTTCCAGGCTGATGACCTGGAGACCCATTTGCTGAATGAGTTTTAAATCAGCAGCCAGGGCGATGTGATCATTGGAGTGGTAATCCATGCCTGTGATGTTATTGGCATGGTAAGTTAAGATGGGAACTTGCATCATGGAGTTATGATTTACTTTATAGCATACCTGTTTCTAATTTGGCTTCATCTGACATCATAGATTGATCCCAAGGTGGGTCAAAAACAACTTGACAGTTAACTTGGTTAACTTCTGGAATGAGTTTAATCTTAGTTGCCGCATCTGAAACCAGAACATCACCCATACCGCAACCTGGAGCGGTTAATGTCATATCAATGGACACATCATAACCACTGTCTGTTGATTTAACTTCACACTCGTATACCAAACCCAGTTCAACAATACTGACTGGAATTTCAGGGTCATAAACGGTCTTGAGTTGTGCCCAAACAGCCTGTTCTACATCTTGTTGGGTTGCATTCACAGGTAAAATGGGTGCTGGCAAGGGTTCTTTACCTAGCGCGTCGGCGTTGTGCCCCAAAATCATAAACATGCTACCATCAACAAAAATAGTGAAACTGCCTCCCAAGGCTTGGGTAATATAACCAACCACACCAGCTGGTAACTCGATGGTTTCACCGGTGGGAACGGCTATGGCTTCAACATCACGATCTAATTTAAAGGGTTCACTGGTCAAACTGTACATAATTATTGCGACCTTTTTATGGTCTTAGGGGTC
>CALLLZ010000409.1 GCA_938008005.1 uncultured Marinicella sp.
AGAAGGTCAAGGTGTAGTCACTATTGGCCAAATGACTGACAATCAATTATTTATAGCAGCTGAAGTGCTTGCCAAACATGATGAAAACTATATGCCTCCAGAAGCAGCAGAAGCCATAAAAATGGGTAAAAACAAGCAGTCCAAGACTTATACAAATAAGGAGTCCAATTAATTATGCTAGCTTCAATTGGTCAATTCTTACTGATTTTATCTTTGGTTACAGCGGTGGTGTTGATGCTGGTTCCAATGATTGGATACTTTAAAAACAATGACGCCATGATGCGCACTGGCCGCCCCTTGTCTTATTTATTGTTTGTATTAACCTTGGCAACATTTCTGATTCTGGTCAGCCTGTTTGTCATACAGGACTTTTCAGTTACATACGTCTGGCAACATTCTAGTTTGGCATTGCCTTTGCGCTACCGAATTACTGCAACTTGGGGTGCTCACGAAGGTTCGGTGTTGATGTGGGTAACTGTACAGGCATTATGGATTGCGGCAGTGGCTCGTTATAGCCGTTCTTTAAGCCTGAATCAAATATCTCGAGTACTGTCCGTACTTGGCATCATAGCAACAGGGTTCTTGGCATTTGTTTTGTTTGCCTCGAATCCATTTGAAATTACTAACCCTGCACCATTAGACGGTCGTGACTTAAATCCACTTTTGCAGGACTTTGGCATGATCATTCACCCACCATTGCTGTATTTTGGCTATGTGGGTTTATCGGTGGCATTTTCTCTGGCAGTTGCCGCTTTGATTGGCGGTCAAATTGATGAAAAATGGATTCGTTGGTCACGCCGATGGACTAATTTAGCCTGGGCTTTTCTGACTGTGGGTATCATTCTGGGCAGCTGGTGGGCCTATTACGAATTGGGCTGGGGCGGTTGGTGGTTCTGGGACCCAGTTGAAAACGCCTCATTTTTACCTTGGTTAGCAGCCACTGCATTGATTCATGTGCAAGCTGTCAGTGAACGTAAAAATGCTTTTCGTGGCTGGACTGTGCTGCTTGCCATTATTGCATTTAGTTTATGTGTTCTGGGAACGTTTTTGGTTAGATCAGGCAGCATCACTTCAGTACATTCATTTGCAGCTGATCCATTCCGAGGAATTTTCATCTTGGTATTATTGGCGATATATGCAGGTGGTGCTTTGACATTATATGCTTTACGAGTCAATCAGTTACGCTCAAGAGACACCATCAATTTAGAATCAAAGGAAACCATGTTATTGGCCAATTCATTGATTTTCATCACTTCAACATTTACCATTTTATTGGGCACAGTGTTTCCAATGATTTTTGATGCCTTAGGTAAAAAGATTTCAGTTGGTGAACCGTATTTTGGCTTGATGTTTTTCCTGCTAATGATTCCAATGGCAGTATTGATGCCTTTGGGTGCTCAGTTGAAGTGGCACAAAGATCAAATGAGTATTGCTATCAAAGCTTTGATACCCCACTTTTTTATTGCAGCAGTAATGACCATTGCAGCATATTTCATATTTGATACCCTTAACCTCAGAGCTACAGCTGGTGTGTTTGGTGGGTTTTGGATTGCTTCCACATCGATTGGACAAATCATTAATTTTCCGGGAAAACCCAATGCCGGTTTTGTCGGCATGTCTGTCGCACATCTAGGCGTCGCGGTGTTCTTATTTGGAATGTCTATGGCCGAACACAAAGACGTTGAGAAGGACATCTTGCTTAAACCAGGGCAAACCACTTCTGTCAGCGGTTACGACTTTACATTCAATGGTGTTGAGTCGGTAGCTATAGAAAACTATCAAGCACAACAAGGTTCCATACAAGTCAGTCGCCAAGGGCAAGAAATCGTTGAACTGAACCCGCAAAAGCGCTTTTACCCCAAACAGCAGCAACCCATGACAGAGGCTGACATTTACCCTGGTTTCACCAAAGATATTTATGTGTCTTTGGGGGAACAGATAAATAGCCAAGGTGACTGGGCGGTACGTATTTACATTAAACCTTTCATACGTTGGATGTGGTTTGGTGGCTTAATGATGATGGCAGGCGCAGTCATTGCCTTATTCAGCAAACGCAGTAAACGCCAGGAACTAGAACAAGTAGATCAGGTTATGCAACAAAGGCTGGGCTTATCATGAAAAAGGCATTCATCGCACTGATTCCATTAACTGTATTTTTGATTTTGATCGTACTTTTATTTGTTAATTTAAGCACCCACAATGAAGTTCTACCTTCACCTTTGATTGGCAAAAAGATACCTGCATTTGAACACCCAACCTTGTACAGCAACAAAACCCTCAATCAGGATGATTTCAAAGGAGAACCTTGGTTATTGAATGTATTCGGCAGTTGGTGTCCCAGTTGTCAGTATGAACACCCTTTAGTCACTGCTTTAGCCAACTCCGGCCGCATCAAAGTGATTGGTTTGAACTGGAAAGATGAAGCCGAAGATGCAGATCGTTGGCTTAAACGTTGGGGCGATCCCTATCATGAAATACTGGTCGATTTTGAAGGTGACACAGCAATTAATTTGGGTGTATACGGCGCGCCTGAAACATTTCTGATTGATGCCGATGGTACCATCGTATATAAAATATCCGGTGTTTTGACTCAAAAGAATATTCAACAAGAATTATTACCATTGATTGATCAATTGTCAGACAGAGAGGTATCTTTATGATCAAATACATAACGTTACTTTTCGTCCTGTTTTCGATGCCATTAATGGCAATAGAAGTCTATGATTTTGAGAACAGAGAACAAGAAGCTCTGTACCAACAACTGGCCAAAGAGTTGCGATGTTTGGTCTGTCAAAACCAAAACCTGGCTGATTCAGATGCTGGTTTGGCTAAAGATCTAAAAGATCAAGTTGCAGAGTTTGTTATAGCTGGCCAAAATGCAGATACCATTAAACAATACATGGTTGACCGTTATGGTGATTTTGTCACCTACGACCCACCAATGAATGCCAGTACGGTATTTCTGTGGTTTTCACCCTTGGTGGTGTTCTTGATTGGTGGCTTGATACTGTTTTTAAACATCAGGAAAAAACACCATGAATGAATTATTGATTTACTCAAGCATCTCTTTGTTATGCATGGTTTTATTCTATTTTTGGTATCGTCGCCAAGGACAAACTGCAGAAAGAAAATGGTTGTTACAAAAAATCAGTAAAAAATCTGACCAACAACAAGCTTATGTTGAAGCACTCAGTCAACTTGAAAAACCCACATCAAATATAAATATCACGGTTTTGGTTGGCTTATTAATCATTCCTGCTACCTTTATTATTGATTACATCTGGTTTAATGACACCCCATTGGAACAACAAGTTTCATTAACTCAACAACAAAGTACCAATAGCGAAGCACCTGATTTAGAATCTGCCATCAAACAATTGCAACAAAAGCTGGCTGACAATCCTGACGATGTAGAAGGTCAAATACTCTATGGTCGCAGCATGATGTCATTGCAAAATTACGAGTATGCCGTTGAGGCTTATAAAAAAGCCAATCAACTTGATCCCAACAATGCCTACATATTAACCGAACTGGCTGAAGCCACTGCTTTCAAAAATAACACGGGTAGTTTTTTGGGCGAGCCTGAACAGTATTTAAGCCAAGCTATTGAGATTGATCCATATCAACAAAAAGCCATGTGGTTACAAGGCATTGTGTTTTATGAAAAACTGGAGTATTCAGAAGCTGAAGCCATTTGGACTGATTTAATCGGCCGAGTTCAAAGTCCCAACATAAAATCAACCGTACTCAGTCAAATCAATCAAGCCCGAGAAGCCCAAAATAAACCAACAATCAATGTCGATTCGTCCATAAGCTCAACAGATGCTTATTTTGTAGTAGTGAACGCCAGTGAGGCAGTAAAAACCATGACATTGAACCCAACTGCTCGTTTATTTATCTATGCCAAACAAGTCAATGGCCCACCTATGCCAATTGCGGCCACACCACTTTCACAGCCATTCAACTGGCCCATGTCGGTCCGTTTAAGTGATGCAAACAGCTTGAACTCAGGCCGAAAACTCAGTGATTTTGAACAGGTTGAATTTTCCGCCAAACTCAGCTTGTCAGGCAGTGCCACACCCGATATTGATGACATTAACAGCGAAACAAAAATAGCTAACAAAAACAATCCAAATGTACAGCTCACAATAACCAAATGATTTAATAATTATGAATAATATCACAAAAGAAAATGGACACCGAGAAGTCCCTGAACTCAACCTTGAAGACTATATAGCTGGTACTGAACTGGAAAAACTACGCTTTGTTGATAATTTTTATGCTGGATTGGTAGAATATGGTTTCATTGTATTAA
>CALLLZ010000410.1 GCA_938008005.1 uncultured Marinicella sp.
TTAATAACATTAAATCCAGAAATGTTTTCGGAGTATTTGGTGACTTACATGCAACAGCCAGTGAAACAGGTGGCTTCTCAAAAACATTTAAACGCTGGTGTGCAGGTAACAACATCAACACCTACAACTGCCCGGCCATGGCCAGTAACGTGGTGATTGAGCAAACCAAAGGCGCGCCCATCAGCAGGAAATTTTATGATGTGTTGGGTCGAGAAGTTCGCTCACAGGTACAAAATTTCAACGGCGAGTGGCAAACCACCGATACTCAGTATGATTTGTTGGGCAGAACAGTAAAACAAACCGAGCCCTACACCATGAACAACTCTGGTGGCATCACCTCATTTGGTGGTTTAGATTGGAGCGAAACTAAGTATGATCCATTAGATCGGGTGGTGTTGATTGAAAATCCGATGCATTGTGAAGAGGCGCTGCCAGTTAATGGACAACTTGCACCGCCTGTTCCCGAACGGCCTTCGACTGTATCTTGTGTGCTACAAGAAGTGATCACCACCACCGCATATAATGGTAACTCAGTGAGCACCACCAACAGCAAAGGCCAAACCACCACTCAGGAGTTTGACTTGGTGGGTAAAGTGATTCAATCCATCGATAACATGGGTAATGTGGTTGATTATGGCTATGATTCCCATGGGAATTTAATTGAAACCACCAGCTATTTGAATGGTAATCCCATCACGATATCGATGGATTATGATAACTTGGGCAGAAAGAAAAGTATGAATGACCCGGATAAGGGTTTCTGGCAGTACTTTTATAACCCAGCGGGTGAATTAATTGAGCAACGCAATGCCAACACCGGTAATGCCTGGGCAGTTAAAAACTGGTATGACATCCGTGGACGCCTGTTTTATCGGATGGATGCAGATGGTGGTCGCTCTCTCTGGGAATATGATTTAGGGATTAAAAAAGGCATTTTGGTCAGAGAACACATCCGTGGACAGTTCCAGTCTGATGGTATTGCACAAAGTGTGCATTATGACTTTGACCCGTTCATGAGGTCTAGAGAGGCTTTGACCTTCATTTATGATGAACAAGATACCACCTCTCCCGCTGTAATAACCTACGTGGCCAAAACGGTTTATGATCAATGGGGCCGGTTGTTTCAACAATACGACAGCATGGATGATTCATTTGATCAAAACCACCATGGTTTACAGTTTTTCTACAACGAGTACGGTTATCAGGAAGCGATCAAAGATGCTGAAAACGGCCTCATTGGTCAAGAATATTATCGTGTCTTAGGTGTAGATCAGCGCGGCCAAGTGACTTCTGAGCGTCATCATGGTAATTTTGAGACTTGGAAAAACTATAACCGCAAAACTGGATTTTTAGAGTTCATCCAAACCAAAGATGAATTTGGTGATCTGACTCAAGAATTAACCTATGCGTTTGATCGCATTGGTAATTTGGTTCGCCGGACCGATCAGGAGATTGAATTGGGTTCGGCACAACAAGCGGTTAATGAATATTTTATCTATGATCACTTGAACCGGTTAAAGAATACCTATCGAGATGCCAGCGACAGAGGTTCAGGTGCGTACACACCGGAACTGAGACAAAGAGGCAATATGAGTTATGACGAAAGTGGTAACATCCTCTATAACACCACAGTTAGACTCGGTAAAAGCTTAAGGATGGAATATTTGCATCCCAGCAAGCCTCATGCCATCACTCGAGCCTTCAGCAATAGCGGCTCAGTAGATAAATCTTACCAATATGACAACAACGGCAATGTCACCCATATCACCGACACCGGTACAGATGTGGATGACTCGGGTTTGTCTTTATTTGAGTACAACAGTTTTGATAAAGCCACGTTAATGCAGAGTGGAGGTTGGCAAAGTCAGGTGTTTTATAATGCTGGCCGCAGTCGATATATACGTAAAGACCATAAAACCGACCAAAGCGAGCAAAGAGTGACCCACTATCTGGGTTCGGTGGAATATATCTATGAAAATGGTGAGACAAGAATCAAGCGGCACATAGGCAATGTCGTGATAGAGTCTAGCGATCACGATGAGATTCGCAGTCACTGGAAATACAGTTATTTATTGAAAGACCATTTGGGGTCGACCCATACCGTTGTTAACCGCCAAGGTCAGCAGATTGAGCGTTTCAGCTTCACCGCATGGGGTGAGCGACGCAGACCGCCGGTGTCGAATTTCAACACCACCGTCTATTGGCCCTACTTCGGTGGTTGGAACAGTTATGATGAAGAAGTCGATAACACCACCAACCGAGGCTTCACTGGGCATGAGCATTTTGATCAGGTGGGCATCATTCATATGAATGGGCGAATTTATGACCCCACCACTGGACGATTTTTACAAGCCGATCCAATCATTCAGGACCCCTATAATACACAGAGCCTGAATCGCTACAGCTACGTGATGAACAACCCACTGAGCTATACCGATCCCAGTGGTTATTCCAGGATGCGCAGCGGTTGGTGGCGTCAACCACTGGCAGCTTTGGCGGCATTTATTCCACTTCCGGGTGTTAATGTTTATGCGGCGGCATTTATTAGAGGTGCTATATCTGGAGCGATTCGTACTGGAAACTTAGATGGAGCAGTTAAGGGTGCAATTCAAGCGACTATTACCTATGGAATTGGTCATGGTAAAGGTGGTTTTAAAGGAGAAGGTTGGGTAAAACCAGGCTTGTCAAGAATAGTTGCTCATTCGGCTGTTGCTGGTGTAAGTGCGGAAGTAGATGGCGGAAAATTTGGTCATGGTTTTGCCAGTG
>CALLLZ010000411.1 GCA_938008005.1 uncultured Marinicella sp.
TGTCTGGATATTTAATGATATTAAATTTAAATGCTTCGATTCTGTACTGGTTAACAAAGTCATAGAAGTTCATTTTTGCTTGAGAGTTAATTACTTTTGAGAGTAAACGTGGGTTTATTGAAATTAAATCAGCCAGTTGCGCTAAATTTAAATCAGTATGTAAATAAGGTTTTTTGGCCTCCATAGTTTGAATTAGTTTCTTAAAATCTTTAATGTGTTCACTGTCATCATATTCTGGCAATTTCGTTTTGTTTGATTCTGCAAAACCAACAACTTCTATCTCAGACCTGAGATAGCCTTTGGTTCCGATCCAGTATGTAGTCAATGAAAGTAGAATCAAAAACGGATAATAGATATTAATGCGCATACTATCATGGTAGTAAATGACATCAACCGCTCTTAAAGTAAACCACAAACAAAAGAATATTGAATATAAGATAATGGGTTTTTGTAACCAACTTAAAGTTCGATTGTGGGTATCTGAGTAATTGTTTTTCACCCACTTCGCATAGCCGCTCAATAAATTAATACTTAAGAATAAATACAACAAAACCGAAAAGATGCCACCAAACTGTTGTATTAACCACAAAGCATCAAATCTGTTTTGCGGTTGTTGAATAACAAAACCACTGACATTGGCATAATATGGGCTCAAATAATAAATCAACTCCATGAGTACTGGGACAAAATGTAATAAATCTTTTTTTTTGAAGCGCTTATGAGGGTCTGATTCAGCCTTAGAATATAAGTACAATGAAGGGCCTAAACCATATAACAATTCAATTGAAAAAATTGGCCAATCATAAAACCTGAAAAAACCTATGTCATGTAATACCACCCTTAAAACAGGGAGCGTGTAAAACAACAACAACAGTGAAAGCAATACGTGAGCAGCATTCTGATTCTTTTTGTTAAAAAATAACAATAGACTCAACAATAGACCATGTACAGCACCTACCAAAATGAGTAAATTAAAAAAATTTAGAGTCATCAAATTCAAATCAGTGGTCATTTACCGTAAATATAGTAACAACCTTTAATTTCAATGTAAACCTACCCGACTTGTTAGAAAATATGGTTTTATTCAATCTATATATTCGTTGAATTTAAATTCAAAAAATATTATTAAAAAAGTTACCTCATTGTTATACCCTCTCGGATTCACAAGGTACTGAATGGCTTTTCAATATCACTTTCTATCATTCCATCCATTCTAAACCGGCATTAAAAACCAGCAGAGTCATTGACATACTGGCGGTGAAGCCACTATCCGGTAATGGGCAACCACTTAAATTGAACTTGGTAATCTACATCAGGCCCAGAATATATCAAACATTGCGCATCATGAGTGCAACCATCATTACTGAAACAGTCTGTGAAGCTGGGATTGATCGGATTTTGGATGTGAACCATATGCAAACCAGCATTACAGATGTTGCTGCCAAGTACATAAGCATAACCGGTGGTTTCATTGATAGTGATGTTGTGCGCACCCTGTATCTGCGCCTTTTATAAACGTTATCAGACATGAATGTAACTGGTGCATTTTGCACATCCAATAACCGTGTTAAATTAAACATCTGCATCCCATGTAGAAGGTCATCTGCCACGATAAATGCATGTTCTTGGTAAGTTTTAATATCTCGCCAAACTCTGGATCCTCCATTAGTGGAGGGTAAATTGCTCAAATATACCGGACTTCATGGATCTGTAATCTCCACAAATGAGGTACCACTTGAAAGCCCCACTAAAGCAAAGTATCGAACACTTGCTTCATGTTTCCAACCCCAACTGTCAAAGCCTTGACAACCAACTTGACTGAGATCTAAATGCCCCAGTAAATCAACATTTTTACATTGAAAAATATTGGTTCGTCCATTGATACAGTTTTGCCCCCCTTATATTTGTAACCTTTATATGGTTGGTTATGGGCTTTATGCATCATACCCACAAAATCCCAGTCTGGGTGTTGTTTATTAAGCTTGGCTGATTGGGTTAGCGTGTGACAAACCAGTGCAGTTAAATTTATTGCAACAGCAACCAACAACGCAGTAAGTATTTTTTCATGTATATTCGCCAAATTATTACTCTATTGGCTTTGATTGTAGCCGCAAAAACCAATATTTCACAGAATCTATTAAATCTTTCGTTGTTTCTATGTAAATACTTGTTCAAAAAAATTCAGCTTCCCAAAACAATGTTGCATTGAAAATGCTCAGATAGATTATATTGTACTATGGAAAATTTTCTAATGGCTTGCTTACTCTCTTAAAGACTGCTGTTAAATCAACATACCTCAATATCATCAATGCGAGCAGATAGTGTGAAAGTACAATTAAACACACATTATCTTATCCACAAGAACTGTGGATAACTTTGTGAACAAGTCGATTTCACCACCTTAAATAGACAGCTGTGGTGAAACTTGATTCATTTTGGTTAAAAATTAACCATCACACTTATTTTCATATAATTCAACAACTTACAGTGTTTTTAAGACATTTAAAGTCAATTAATCAAAGTAAATTCTTGTTTTGTGACATTCAGATGAATTAATGTGTATAAAAATGAAAAATCAAGTTTTTATTCAAGTTTTTTCAATTTAATTTGTATCGCTTAATTACACGCTGTACGCTTCAGCCGTGGCATCGTGTGGGTGTAAAGACTCATGATGAGTCACCCGTAAATGAAATTGTTTAACTGCTGGCTCTTTACTTAAGGTTTGTTTAATTCTTCTTGCTGCATCTTCACAAAACATCAGGTTTTGACCATTTCGTAAAGCGAAAGCTTGTTCATCTGCTCTTTTGACCGCAGCTTGAACGGCTGTTTGAAGTGAATTTTCAACTAAATCAATCATTTTGCGCAATGGAACCTGTGTTTGGTTATCAGCCAATTTAACTTTAATAACTGCCGAACTTCTTTGACTGTGAGGCGTGGCATTGATACCTTTTTCAGAACCCATCCAATCAACCACTGCCTGAAAATCAATATTTTCTGGATCAAATTGCTGTTTGAAGTTCTCTTGAATCAACTGTCTTGCCAAAGCAGCGGAACATGGGCAAGTACTCGAGTAAGTAACTTGAAAACTCAGATACAAACTTAAACCAGTCTTTTTGCACTGCACCACTGATAGTTTAATAGGATATGATCGCCAGCCAGAATGATCACTGACCAAAGCCGGCCTTCTCAATAAAGCTTCGGCCTCAACTTCAATCAAAGCGTTTTGACTCAAACCTTTATGCGAGATCAGAAACTGTTTAGTCAGATCCTGTAATTGATTAAAATCAATAGGGTTGGCACTGAAAGCTTTATCACAAGCCAAGTACAAACGTGACATGTGAATGCCTTTAGTAATCTCATCATCCAAGGACACTTCAGCACGAACCCTGGCAACAGTGGCGGGAACATCTACGTCTGCTGCCAGCTGTAATGGCATTTCTATATCACTCATACCAACCCATTGTAATTGACCGCCAATTTTGGCTTTTTCTTCGGCAGCAATGTCTGGCAAGGTACAGGATTGGTTGGTTGAATCTAACACTGAATTGATTGAATATGGGTTAAGTTGATAATGCGGTCTATCATACCAAATTCAAGGATGTGGAGGTTGTTTTCCTAAATATTTAAAACTTATAAGTAAAGGAGACTTTGATTTATTCATGATTTTCTAACCTTTACAGGAACTATTGTTGGTGTAAAAGAATACTTGTAGAAGCACTACAAATCTTGTAAGCGATTATTTTTGAAAGCAGTTAATTCGATGCTTAGGTTTTTAGTCGCTGCGATGGCTTTAAACTTATCACCCATTTCATCAGGCATCACCAGTTTTTTCATCTCGCTGACTAACTCAAAATAACGTTGGTAATCGCCACTAGGATCTAACCATTGCTCAATTTTATTGGCCATCAAGAATTCTGCCTGCGTGGTAAATCCAACCACTTCTAAACCAGCGTCATTCATAGCTTCGGCGACTGCGGTGAAATCAACAAAAGCAGTTATGTCTTGCAAGCCTACATCCTGATACGGATTGAAGTTAGCCTGGTGTCGTTGGTAGCAAACCAAAGTACCCGTTGATCTTTGGGGGTGATAATAAGCAGGGCGACCATAACCATAATCAACCATCAATACCAGCCCTTTGTTCAGCTTGCCTACTACAGAGTCCATCCATACCGATAAATGCGGAATGAATTCAGATCGATAACCTGAGCTGAGTTGTAAGTCCAATTGCTGAAGTTGTGTTAAAAGTAGAGGCTCAAAGGCATCCCACCTTTCAGTTAAACAACCCTTCTCATCAATCAGCATTAACCGAAAAAACTGGCCTTCCTTAAATTGAAACACCTCAACCGACAACGCATCCAACACTTCATTGGCAAACACAATACCCTCAAAAAATTCCGTTGGCGGTGAATCAAGCCAAACCACTCGTTCGGAAAGTTCAGAAGGCAATTGAGCCACCTTTTCTTGTTGAACTTTTTTCAAATCTGCGCTCACTTCAAATATCGCATAGCGTTCTGGTAGACTAGACAATTCATCCAAGGCTTGTAACACATCCACACAAAACTGACCGGTACCAGCACCCAATTCAACAATGATTGGTTCGGATAGATGTGGCAAAACTTCAGCAAAACAATTGGCATGACAACGAGCAAACAATTGCCCCATTTCTGGTGCTGTAACGAAATCACCGCTGGAGCCCAATTTAGTCAAACCAGCACTGTAATACCCCAATCCTGGCTCATACAATGCCATTTGCATAAACTCAGCAAAACTTATCGAACCTTTTTGTTTGATTTGTGAGGTGATTTTATGTTGCAATGAGCGATTGATTTCTAACCGTATATCGGACATAATTTTAATGAGTTTGGAGCTTAAAATTTGGTTGCACAACAACCCTTATGATAAAAAGTCTGAGGCCAAGCCTCATTCGGATGCCATTTTACAACAGTTACTACAAAACGCATTGAATACTTCCAGTCCTTTTAAAATTTTTAAAAAT
The DNA here is from genome assembly GCA_938008005.1 of uncultured Marinicella sp. Lineage (GTDB taxonomy): Bacteria > Pseudomonadota > Gammaproteobacteria > Xanthomonadales > Marinicellaceae > Marinicella. The sequence continues at coordinate 4,997 of CALLLZ010000411.1, forward strand.
GTCAATGGTAAACCCTACACCAACGAACCAGTCTTTTTTTCACACAGTAACAGTAGAAACTTATATGCGTATGTTATATCAACTGATGCAGAGGTGGCCATTGATATTGAAAGAATCAGACCACAGCATGATTTTATGCAACTGGCCAACCGTTATTTTCATACCAGCGAACAACAAGAACTGAGCCAATTATCAGCGAAACACAAACAACTCAGGTTCTATCAGATGTGGACGAAAAAAGAAGCTTGGTGTAAATTAGAAGGCGGTAACCTTTGGTCGTATTTGAATCGCCCATTGACTGACCATATGCTTAATGACCAACATGACAATTCAGCTTTTTTTACCAATATTGCTGATATTGACGGTTTTGCGGGTACGGTTGCCAGCCTCACAAAAATAAGTAAAATTTGGATTAACAACATCGCTTAACCTATGTACAAATCAATCACCACTTTAATTACCTTGTCCTGGTTACTCAGTAGTTGTGCTGTGAATAAAGCAACCATCCAACAAGTAGAACAAATAGTCGATGTCAAAAAGGACAGCACCATAACCTGCCCAGCAACAGATGTAAATCGATGTGCTATTCAAACACCATTTGCTGACCAATTTAAACTGGCCAATCATGAAGAAAAAGACCGCATGCTGTTATTAGATCATGGCGAAGATTCTTTATTACTACGTTTGCATATGATTAGAGCAGCTAAAGAAACCATTGAAATACAAAGTTTTATCTGGGTTAATGATGAAGCAGGGCATTTAATGATACGAGAACTTTTAGCTGCAGCCAAACGAGGGGTCAAAGTCAAAGTCATCATCGATCAATTATTTTCCATGGGTAATTCATGGCTGGTTACTGATATCGCCACCTTACACCAAAATCTTGAATTCAAACTTTATAACCCAGTATTTCATGATGCCCACACCTCAGCTTTCGAATTCTTCAGTGCCTTGGCCTGTTGTATGGCACGGTTGAACAAGCGAATGCACAACAAAACTTTTATTGTTGACAACAAATATGGCATTGTTGGCGGTCGTAATTACCAAAACCGATATTATGACTGGGATGAATCCTTCAATTACAAAGACCGTGACGTATTGGCGATTGGTCAAGTTGTGAATGTTATCAGCATTTCTTTCGCCAGTTTCTGGCGCAGCCCACATGTGGTACCTGTTGAGCATTTGCGTGATGTTAGTGCACGAATATTAAACAATCAAAAATCTAACATTGACTGGCAGCACCCCCTACCAAAAAAAGCCTTAAGCTTATTAACACGGGCTAACGACACAAGGCTAATGATTAAAAAATTTGTTGATGAAATCATTGCCGTGAATCACGTTGAATATTTCAGCGATACTCATGACAAACCATTCAACAAAGCAGCCAGGTCTGCCAATAAACAACTGACGCAAAAAATTCATCAATATTTTGCTGAGGCCAAATATAAAATATTGATTCAAACGCCTTATTTGGTATTCAGTCGTCAAGCACGTAAGACCTTAAAAAAACTGCGGCGCAACAACCCCGATCTTGACTTGTTAGTTTCAACCAATTCGCTGGCCTCTACTGATGCATATTACGTGTACGCAATTTCATTTAAGTACAAACGATTTTATTTAAAAAAACTGGGCATGCAAATATATGAATACAAAGATCGTCCTGGCATGATAGCAGGCAAGTTTTCTACCACAAGCATTAATGAAAACACTCGATTTGGTATGCATGGTAAATCCTTTGTGATTGATGAATACATTTCAATGATAGGCTCACATAACTTTGATCCGCGCTCAGATGTACTCAATACTGAATCTGGTTTTGTGATTGAAAGTAAAGCGTTTGCCAAACTGCTGTCAACCAGCATTGAAACCGACATGCTTAATCAAAATAGCTGGGTGGTAGCAGCCAAACAACAGATTCCTTTTTTTAGCCGAATCAGCGGTGTTATTGCAACCATTTCAAGAAAGCTACCTATTTTCGATATTTGGCCATTCCGCTATTCAACCAGCTACGAACTCAAGGATGGTTACGCTGAAGTGCCGGCCAGCCATCCTGATTTTCATCAAAATTATAAATCAATTGGCAATTTTCCTAATGTAGATTTGTCTTCTAAGCAAATACAAACGATAATAATATCCGCTTTTGCCGGTTTTGCTGAACCAGTTATGTAGCAAATAACAATCAACGAGAAATTATAATGAGCAACAAAAGTAAATTAATTGTATTGGCCATTTTAATCGTGCTGTTGGCTTTGCCCTATTGGCAAATAAGGCACAACAGTAAATTTTTTGCGGAAGGTGTATTATCACATTTGGGAGACTTAGGTGAATGGACACACAATAGTGTGGATACAGCACTGAATGGTGAGATCACACTTAAACAGTTAACATTCAGGCCTACTGGTTACCGACAAACTATCGCCATTGATGCCATTGAGGTTCGCACTGATATGAAAAGGTTGTTATTCTCAGGCAGTCAAAAGTTAATCAGCCACATCCCGAAAACCATGACACTGTCATTTCGAAACGCTCGCGTCATCAACAGTCAAAGCAGTGATTTACAAAGTGCCATCAACCGTGCAAATTATTGGCCCATGGCAGCCAGTTACTTGGGGGCGTTCGGTTGTGGAGAAGGTTCAGGTCCGAGTTACAGTGACACCCAGTGGAACCAAATTTTCACCAGCGCACCACGTTTTGATGTAGAAGTTAGTTATTCACTGGTTGATGATTATCATATTGATTTCAACATCAACATAGAAAACCCCGATAATTGGTTCATTGCTTGGTCTGGAACTTTAACCCGTCCTACCGACATCGAGCGAATTTCGTTCAATGAAACCATCGTTGAGACCTTATATTACTATCACAGCGATCAAGGCTTTAACCAAAAACGTAACGACGTTTGTGCCGCGGCCAACAGGAATTCATACCCAGCTTACCGATTGAACAGTGCAGATGAAATTCAAAAATACCTGCGTGTTTATACCGGCCAACAAATGTCCGACATATTAAGCAACCAATACCAACGTTCTTTAGAACAAGACATAGAACTGAATGCCATATTTAAACTTAAAGAGCCCAAATACCTGTTTGAATTTGCTGGCATGGATCAAACAGAATTTTATGGTCAAGTGGATATTGAGGCCGCCATGGGTGAAAACGAGTACCAAAAACTGCAGTTAACTGACATAGATTTTTTAGATTTGGACGTCGATACCTTACGCGCTGAAATGGAAGCCAAACAACGACAGGCTGAACGCCTTGAAGCCGAGGCGAATAAGCCCAAAGAATTACTAAAAACCATCGTAACCTCTGTCGGTAAAAGCGTCAATGAGGTAAAAATTTATGATTGGTCACGAGCTGTTGGACAAAGTATCAAAGTCAGAACAAAACGCGGTCGGCCAATTTTTGGTCGGTTGCTAGCCATCGACAACAAACAACTAACCATTGTCTCTAAATACATCAGCGGTGATGCCACCATAACCGTATTGCGTAAAGATGTTGTTTCAATGAGTGTGAGTCGCTAACCCTCTTATAGACAAGCCTTGAGGCAGTATAGAAAACCGTTGATAAACTTTGAATAATCAAACTGCCAAATTATTCAGCCATTGGTGGGTTTGGTGTATGCTGCTGTTATTTTTGGTGATTGTGGCATTATCAGTGGGTTCAGTTCATGTGCCTTTAAACACTTTGTTTGACAGCGACTCTCCATATTTCGATATTATTTGGCAACTCAGGTTGCCACGCATCATCAATGCCGTTATGGTGGGTGCCTGCCTCGCTTTAGCTGGCCTGTTAATTCAAAATTTAGTCAAAAATCCATTGGCCGACCCTTACTTACTTGGGGTATCAGGAGGTGCAGCAGTAGTACAGTTAATGGTTATTGTTACCGGTTTAAGCTTATCTCAGCATCTGTTATTCGCTTTTGGTTTTATGGGTAGTTTATTGGCGACATTGCTACTACTAAAGCTGAGTTATCATGGCCGCATTCGGCCAGATAAAATTACTTTAAATGGTGTGGTTCTGGCATTTGGCTTTGCTGCTTTCATCAGTTTCATTTTAGCCACTGCTTCAGGGCAACAAATTAAGTCAATGATGTTCTGGTTAATGGGCGATATGAGTTTTGCTCAACCCAATGCGTTGATGCCAGTATTATTACTGATCAGTTTTGTCCTATTAATGAAAAATCACAGAGCACTCGATCTACTGGCTCGCGGTGATCTATTCGCTCAAAAGTCTGGGGTCAACACCCACCGTATCAATTTGATGATATTCATCATTACTGCCTTATTAACCTCTATGGCTGTGGCACAAGCTGGAACCATAGGGTTTGTTGGCCTCATCATTCCTCATTTAGTGCGCATGATGGCTGGTTATCTGCACCGACAACTGATCCCAATGTGTGTTTTGGTAGGCGCTTGTTTTTTATTGGCTGCAGATACATTGGCACGAACAGTGATGAGTCCGATACAGCTACCAGTAGGCATTTTCACTGCTTTAATTGGGGTGCCGGTTTTTTTATGGTTGAACCGGAAAATCTGATGTTGGAATTAAAACAGCTCAACCTTAAGCAAGACGGTGTTACAGTGTTCAGTCAACTTGACGCTATGTTCCAAGCCGGCCAATTTTGGGGCGTGGTGGGTCAAAATGGAGTTGGAAAATCTACTTTGTTACAGACCATGGCTGGAGTCAGCAATGACTTTGATGGTCAAATCAGCATTGATGGGTATAACACACAAAGCATGAGCCCCGTGCAGCGAGCACAAAAGCTCAGTTTTTTACTGCAGGAACAAGAGCCCTGTTTAGCTTTTTCCGTAAAAGAAGCCGTTGGTATGGGACGCTTTCCTTGGCAAACTCTAAAGCAACAAGATGCATTCATTACCCAACAAGCCCTGCAAACCTGTCGCATTGAACATTTACAACAGCGGTCCATATTAAAACTATCAGGAGGTGAACGGCGAAAAGTAGAAATCGCTACATGCCTAGCTCAACAAGCTGCTTACCTACTGCTGGACGAACCTTTGAACCATTTGGATTTAGTCTATCGTACACACATATTAAAAGTGTTTGAGCACTTCAGCCAAACACAATGCGTGGTGATGGTTTGCCATGATCTAGAAGCAGTGCGCAAACATTGCTCACATGTTTTGATGCTATTGGCGAATAACTGTTATCTATCGGGCACTTCAGCTACAATATTGAATGATGACAACCTAAAGCGATTATTTGATGACCACAGCGAAAACAGTTAAAAACAACTTCATGGCAACCCTAGCCAAACAATGGCTTGCTGCGAAAATAATCTCACAAGAACAGTGTGAGAAATTGCTGGAAAAATCCACAGTCGCTTCTGCTTCAGTACACCCCTATATTTCAATAGTTGACAACAAATTAACCAATCTCAAAACGGGCAAACCTATCACCATGGAGTTTTTAACTCAATGGGTGGCAAGAATCCATAAGTTAGATTATTTAAAAATTGACCCAACAAAGATAAATGTCAATCAAGTTACTCAGGTGATCTCACAAGCTTACGCCAGACAGCATCAAATATTACCAGTGCATGTAGACACCGATGAAATTGTAATCGCTGTGGCCGATCCAAAAAACACAACTTGGTTAAACGACATACAAAAAATCCATCGTCAAGCCATCAAGCGCGTTCATTCCAACCCCATCGACATTCAACGCTTGTTGTTTGAGTTCTATGGCGTGAACCGTCAAGTACAAAGTGCCAAGAAGTTACACAAAGGCAAAACCAGCGATCCAATACTCAACTTGGAACAATTGGTCAAACTCGGTGGAAAAGACATCAACGCTGATGATCAACATGTGATTGGTCTGGTTGATTGGTTATTGCAATATGCCTTTGATCAACGTGCCAGTGACATTCACCTGGAACCCAAACGTGAAAATTGTCTGATTAGATTTCGTATCGATGGCAAATTGCTCAAAGTTTACGACCTGCCCCCAGCTGTTATGGCCGCTGTAACCAGTCGAATTAAAATCTTGTCGCGTATTGATGTGGCTGAAAAACGTCGGCCACAAGATGGACGCATTAAAACCCTTTCACAAGGTAATCGTGAAATTGAATTGCGAGTTTCTACCATGCCCACTACATTTGGTGAAAAGTGTGTGATGCGAATTTTTGACCCTGATGCGGTGGTGGTTGACTACCAAGATTTGGGGTTCAGCGCCACCGAGGCTGAAAATTGGAAGCAACTGATCAATAGGCCACACGGTATTGTGTTGGTCACCGGACCGACCGGCTCAGGAAAAACCACAACCTTATATTCCACCCTGAAAAAACTCGCAACACCAGAAGTTAATGTTTCCACTGTTGAAGATCCGATTGAAATGGTTGACCCTATTCTCAATCAAATGCAAGTTAACACAAAGATCGGTTTACATTTTGCTGATGGTGTCAGAACCTTGATGCGTCAGGATCCAGACATCATCATGATTGGTGAGATTCGAGACTTAGAAACCGCTCAAATGGCTGTACAAGCCTCCTTGACTGGCCATTTGGTTTTATCTACATTACACACCAATGATGCACCTTCAAGTATCAATCGCCTGCTGGATTTGGGTGTAGCTGATTATTTGCTTCGCAGTACATTGGCTGGCGTTTTAGCCCAAAGGCTGATACGTTTGTTGTGCCCTCATTGTAAAGTACCCACCAAAGTTGACGCCGAAAAATGGGTTTCTATGGTTCACCCTTTTGACATCCAACCACCCAAAGAATTATTTGAAGCCAAAGGGTGTGATGAATGTAGAAACACCGGTTACCACGGTCGATCGGGTGTGTTTGAAATGATGCCCATTCATCAAGATGTACGTAAATTAATTCGTGATGATGTGCCATCAGAAAAAATAGCCGCCGCCGCTTACCAGCAGGGCATGATGCCATTAAGAATTGCCATATCGCACTTACTTAAAGCCGGTAAGACTTCTTTGGAAGAGGCCATGCGTCTCGCGCCACCAGATGCTCATTAATTCAATTAAATAAAGCAAGTAATTAGAACCCCACAAGAGAACGACAAAATATGTTTTTAATTATTCAAACAGGTGACCCAGTCCCCACAGCAATGAATCAGTTTGGCCGATTTTCAGATTGGTTTATTCAAGGCATGGAGTTATCTAAAAAAACATTGACAGTTGATGTACACTTGGGCCAACCGCTACCCAATGCACGACAAATCGCTGAAACTTTAACCGGCATCATCATCACTGGTTCTCCAGCAATGGTCACTGATCAAGATGATTGGTTAATCGAAACCCAAAAATGGCTGAATCAAATCATGGCCTTTAACATCCCAACTTTGGGTGTATGTTTTGGTCATCAATTGTTGGCTGATTTATTAGGTGGACAAGTAACATACAACTCCAAAGGTCGAAACTTAGGCTTGAGTGAATTTTCTTTTTCAGAAAATGCCAGTACGGATTTATTACTTAAGTCAATTAACCACAACAGGTCAATACCAACCTTTGCATCCCACTTACAACATGTTAAAACACTACCAAAATCAGCCACTTTACTGGGCTCATGTGAGTTAGATAAAAACCATGCTTTTCGTGCTGAAGAAGTGCTGTGGGGTCTCCAGTTTCATCCAGAATGGAATACGGACATTACCCGAACTTACATCCAAGCTCGCAGTGAGGCCTTGATCAAAGAAGGGGGTGACCCTGAAAAAAGAATTAATCAATTACTTCCTTGTAACCTGGCATACAATTTACTCAAAAAGTTTTCCGAGATCACAAAAAAACATAACAATTCGAAGCTTGCTCTAAAGATTAATTAATTGTTAAGCATATTTCGAAAGATTTTTTACATAATACTGAAGCAAAACCACCTTAAACTTAAATAGAAACCTGAGTTAATTGTTCCCCAGTATTAAATACCAAGGAAGTAATCTTCACAAATTAATTAAATTTCAGCGTTATGAAAAATATTCTGCACATCATCTAATTCATCCAGCATATCGATAAA
>CALLLZ010000412.1 GCA_938008005.1 uncultured Marinicella sp.
CTTTTATGCCCTTGCCATTGAGGTTGATCGGCAAAGTTTTTAACAAGCTCTTGTTTCTCATTAAATTTGAATAAACCTGCGTCTGCAGTGCCTATCCAAAAGTTTCCAAGAGAATCTTTTAATGCTGTTTGAACTCTTTCAGAAGTTAGCTGGGTTTGTATTGTTTTCATTGCACGTACCATGGTGCCATCAAAACTTGCTAGTCCCTTGTTGGTGGCTATAAGAAACTGATTGTCAGTTATTTGATAAGAACCTCGAAAAATACTTTGTTGAAAATAACTTGGTTCAGATGGAAGGGTTCTTAATTCTTTTTTCTCAGTGTCATAGGACACCAATCCTCTACTGGTGCCAAAAACAAATGTTTTTGAATCTGTTTGCGTAATGAAATCTTTGATAAAAAGATTGGGGTCTTTTAAGGGGTAATCAATACTAAGGATAACTGGGCCAGAATCTTGTATTTTGACTAAGCCAATATGACTATAACTGACCCAAACATTATTACTGTTATCTAAAAAAAGAATAGGAAGTGGTTCGTGTTTATTTGTTAAAAAGCCTTGCTCCAAGGTAAAGCTTGTACAAACCTTGTTTTTTGAGTCTACTTTGATCACAGTCTTACGTGTAGCTACAAACCATAGATTACCTTGAAAGTCTTCTATAAGACCATCAATTGCCTGTGATTTAGGACAGTTAGACAAGCTCAATGTATCAGCGTTTAATCCAAAGTTCATTGCACTTGGGCTGATCATAGTTATGCTTCCATAATAATTGCCAACCCATAGGTTATGATCTTGATCCACGAATAATGTAGCAATAATGTCACTGGTAATATTTGAGTTAGTGGTTGAAAAATGTTGGGGTTTAAATTTGCTTGTGAAAGAGCTTCTAATCAATCCTTTGTCAGTGGTTCCAAGCCACAGGTTTTCTGAATCAGAAACTATGGTTTTGACATTCAATCCTGATGAGTCTTGATAGGCTTTTGACCATTTTTGGGTGAGGCTATTTTTTTTAAATAGCCCCTGGTTGGTTGAAATCAGTAAATTATTTTCTTGATCGATATACAAGTCCCAAAAATTTACCGTTTGATCACTTAAAGGATATGTGATATCGATGAATGTTTTGTTCTCAATGTCGAATCCAGTCAGTCGATTGGATGAGGCAATCAGTAGTTGGTTGTTTTGGTAAACCATAGAGTCAATATAAATTTTTTCCTCCTCAAATGGGTAGTACTGATGATCAGATGAACTGAGTCGGTATAAGCCTTTTTCAGAAGCAATCCAAATATTTTGATCTACTTTTTCAATCGCAAAGATGGTATCTTCGGTGATGAAATCGATTGACTCAGGTATTGTTGGGACGTCCAAACGGTATAATAATAAACCATTATTTCTGGTGGCGATAAGTAATTCTGTTTCATCAATAAACGCCATATCTGAAATATAAATAGCGTTTTTTGATTGTTTAGAATTCAGCTGAATCGGTTTAAATTGGTAACCATCGAATTGTGCAATAGAATTTGTTGATGCGACCCAGATTGTCCCTTGGGAATCTTGTGAAATCGTTTGAATTTTAGTGTTAAAAGGGCTGTCAATTGTTGAAAATTGAGCCCAAGATGAACTTAAAAATAATGAAAAATAAAAAACAAAGAATATAACCTTGAAGCGATCAGCCATTTACTATGAATCAAAACTTGTCAATTAAAGATACAACACAATAGATAACTTTGAGGGTTAAATCAATATTAAGTTTGATGATTTTGGTCGAATAATGGTTTTTGTTAAATTTGTTACAATTTCCTTAAACTCCAAAGCAATATTTCAACATTGATTTGGAGTTTATTTAATTTAATAAGAAGTTTTAAGCCTTAATTGACTTAAATTATTTATTTAATATTCAGTAAATACAACTTTGATTATTCGACAGTGAGATTCAGGTATATTGGGTCCCGCTGTATTTTCAACTGCTATTCCATAGCTTCTTAATATATTTCGGAGTGCTTGACCTTGAGGAAATGGTGCGCAATCTACATCTCCGGAAAGCTCTGTATGTAGTTCGGTAAATTCAGTATCATAATACATGTAATGGCATTTAGTGGTAATGTATGGCTGCAAGGCATGCGCAGGCTCTATAGGAACCATTAACCCTGAGACAATAATAGTTACTGTGATAAACATTATCTGTAATTTTTTCATTTCGTTTTTCTTTAATAAGAGGGGTTGAAAATAATAACACTGAATAGTTTTCTGGCAAGAGTAAAGTTCGCAGAGTTAAAAAAAAAATCCTGAATTTTAAATTTTAACTCCTTCTTGGTTGCTGCTGTGTTTTTATATCATTTTTAAAGACCCTAAACTTATACTGATATCTTGATACAAACTGATTTTTTAAATGGACAGTAAGAGAGGGTAAAAGCAAATATATCATACTGCATTTATGGTACGAGCTTTTGGTTTCTGCAAAACAATATATTATGGATGAAGAGAGCGCAGGTTGTTATTCAGAAAATAACCTCAGTATTCAATTTTGTTGGTTTTTTTAGCCCAAGACCGAAAAACTTCAAGGGCATCAGCTTGGCCAACCTGTTCAAAGGGAATCTGTCTTTGGTTAATTGGCGCTTCAATCTCATCGTAAATAAACTGATCATCAAAGGCGATATCTGCGGCATCTTGTTTGTTACAGCC